>JAQUBO010000250.1 GCA_028686735.1 Bacteroidales bacterium | reverse complement strand
AATTAATCAATGGCATATCTTTTGCACTAAATAAAAAAGTAAATACAGGTAGTTAAGGAGAACTGAATGTTGAATCTAAGAAAAGCCATGTCAGCAATCATGTGTTTTGTCATTATGAGCACAATGTTTATTTCGAAATCGCCTCTTCATGCTGAGACGATTTCTGTAACTCCGGGAAGTTCAGTTACACTGCAATTTCGTAATACCGTCTCTTCAAAGGCAGTTAGAGTTGGATCTCAGATTACACTTTCTGTTCTTGATGGTATCTATATTGGCGATAAAATGGTTGTTGCGCCCGGTGCGGAAGCGATTGGAACGGTAAGGTATTCAAAACCCAATGGAATAATAGGATCAGCAGGTTCAATAACCATCGAAGCAGTTTCTGTAAGAGCAGTTGATGGGACTCAGATACCAGTGTATGGGTCAGTGTCTATACAGGGAAAAAGTAATGCGGCATTAGCAATAATTGTTGGGCTTCTTTTATGTCCGCTAGCCTGCTTCATTCACGGAGAGGATGCAAAATTATTGTCAGGAACAACCATTACAGCACGTGTTACTGGGATGCAAAGAGTTAATGTGCAGCCATGAAGATTGTTTTAACATGTGTTTTTTTAGTTTTGTTATCCACATTTTGTACCTGTTTGCACGGTCAGGATAAGCAGGAATCCACATCTGACGTTAAGATAGTGAAGCAAGATATGATGGAAATTTCGCCCTTTTATCAGGTTTTGACATTATATCAGAAAACACTTTCAAAAATTAACGGATCAAATTGTTCTATGCTTCCATCATGCTCAAGATATGCTCAAGAGTCGTTTAAGAAACATGGTTTCTTGGGGTTCTTCCACACATCTGATAGATTGATTAGATGTTCCAATGATACTTGGCAGTATCATTCTATTGTGACCGAAGAAGGACTTAACAAGTATGCTGATAAAGTGTTTCCTTAGTGCTGTCATTGCTGTAGTATTGCTTGCGCTTTCACTGCTACATGCTGTTGATATAGACTATGCAGCTTCGCAAACATTTGCCGACAGTTTGTACTACTCAAATGATTTCTTAAGCGCAGTCTTGGAGTATAAACGCGTCAACTTCATGAGTCCTGGAAACGCTCAATATGGCGAAAACAAGTTTCGAATTATCCAAAGTTTGTATTATCTTGGAAACTATCAAAGCGTTATTAATGAGCTAGATATTGATAACCATGTCTTTTCAAGTCACCCTAATACAGCATACCTGTATGCAAAATCGCTATCAAGTATAGGACTGATTGATGTATCTAACCAGTACATTAAGCAAAACCCCTATGAAGACAGTACTTTGACACAGAACATGCACTATCTTCTGATGCTCAATTACTTGAAGCAAGACAGTGTTGAATTGGCAAAGTCAATGCTTGATCACGATCGGGTGTTCTTTGAAGATGACAAGTATTTGAGCATGCAGTTTCTGGAATATGAGAAGAGGCTTTCCAAATCAGGCGTAGTGTCTAATGTTATGAATATAGTCCCAGGAATGGGATATCTACCGGTTAAGAACTATCAAAATGCTTTATCTACCTTTTTAACGACCAGCTTCATGTACCTTATTGCCGGAGAGTTGTATAAAGAAGACCTAGAGTTTGCTGGAACATTCTTCTTATCTGCGGGAGTAATATTTCATATAGGGTCATTTGTTGGCATAAATAGATTCAACGAAAGGATTAAGTCAAGGTACAGAGATGACTTAATCAGATATATTGAACATAGAATACCCTAAGTTTTTGCACACTAAAGGAGTCTATCATGTGTTATCATCAAATCAATTACAGCAAATGGACTATTCTGTTTGCCATGATTACATTGCTTCCAATGTTGGCATATGCTCAAGCGGCATTTATTCCTGAGTATTCGCAGGGTCCAGAGCCGATAACCAGTCGATTTACTTTAGCAGGTAGGTTTTCAATGAACGATAACGACTATGCTGACGAGTACATGTCACGAGAAGCTCTTCCATCGATAGGTATAGGATTTGGGTATAATAAACGAAATCTTCTTTATGAAATGAATATTGATTTTCGGCCTGAGTCAGATGAGTTTCGAAGCCCACGTGTCATTGGCAACTACAGCTATAAATTTACTGAACTATACTATTCGATTTCTGCCGGAGCTAACTACATCTTCTGGAAAAATTGGCTTGAGACAGAGTACTATGATCTTATGAAATCTATGTTTGTTTATGGAGGGGTAAGAATTACTGCCGCGACTAACGTAATTGAATGGGAGACAAAGTACAATAACATGACGGTAAGTCAAGGACAGAAGCCTGTGTCATCAATTGGCGCAAATGCGTCTCTTGGCTTTCAGGCGGGATTTCTCTTCATTGAAAGCAGCTATGGATTGTTACCCATTAAAACCCCTGCTCCTGAAGGTAGCTACAATGGTGAAGGATTTGCTATCCGTTTGGGTGTACGTATTGTACTTGATTCGTTTTAATCGCAAATAGGAAGAAAAATTAAATTAACATTGCTTTTTCAGAGGAGATTATTCATCATGAAGATGATTTTATACGGGCTTATAGTGCTGGTATTTCTTGGATTAACATGCAACTGCAGCAAAACTACTGAGCCGGATCAAACAGTGGCAACACCTTCTTTCAGCCCCGGAGGAGGGAGCTATACATCCGCACAGATAGTATCAATCAATTGTTCAACCACTGGAGCCACTATCAGATACACTACCAATGGCAGTGACCCCACTCCAAATTCTACATTGTATAGTACTCCAATTAATGTGAGTGCGAGTACAACTATCAAGGCGAAGGCTTACAAATCCGGGTACACCGATAGTGGCGTAGCTACCGCTACATATACCATTAGTAATGCACAGACAGTAGCCACTCCTACCTTTAATCCATCCGGTGGGAATTACTCAACTACTCAAACCGTCTCAATTATCTGTAGCACTTCTGGAGCAACCATCAGATATACAACCAATGGTAGTACACCTACTTCAAGTTCATCAGTTTACAATAGCCCGATTAATATCAGCAGCAATACCACAATCAAAGCTAAAGCTTTTAAAAGTGGTTGGAGTGACAGTGCTGTTGCTAGTGCGACATATAACATTACACCGGATAACTGGATTGCAGCTACTTACCCAAGCAATCTAGGCGGCAACTGGCTTGATCCAGATAACTGGCATAGATTCACGATACAAGGACAGGTTAATACATCCCCAATATATATCACAGATCGATATTGGACATATTCGCTTTTTGCTACTGATCACGACAGGATATACAAAAATGGCAACATGTATAGGATTCAAGCTCAACAGCAGACTACCCTTTATGCTTACACCTTTTTCTTTAACAATGTTTCATCAACGTCGATGTCTGCCTGCGTTGTACAGGGATTTGCCAGTGAGCCAGTTGGTGAGTTTATTCAGTATCATAAACGATAAGCCATCGGTTTAATGAAAGAAAAGGAGACAAAATGGCTAAGAAATGGCTTGTGATTACTTTACTCGTATTGCTTTCAGCCATGATAGCATCGTGTGATAAAGAAAGCGATGATTCAGGATATGATATGGTTGAACCACAAGGACACATGTCTGCATTAATCAATGGCCGTAGTTTTTACACAACCAATGTATCCATCCCTTTCGCCTGGCTGGATGGCAGCAAGATTGATATAGGGGGCAATGGCAATAATGATGATATTATCCTGATGCCTCCAGCATCTCTTGGTACGCATAATATTGGCATGCAAGAATATGTGCAAGCAGGTTATTATGATAAGATTAACACCACTCATTTTTACTGGTCTGCAGGATATTCCACTGACGGAACCACTGGTGGACAAATCACCATTACTGAATTAGAGCGTAATAAAAAAGTAGTGGGGTCTTTCAGTTTTACAGTAAAAATCAATGGTAATTTGATATCAATAACGAATGGCTCATTCTCTATCAGGAATGTCCCTAAAAACAAATCCAGATATCTGATAGATTCGTGAAGGAGTAGCATCATGAGAAAAAGAATCAATCTTGTATCTATCGTCACATTAGTTCTTAGCCTACATATTATCAGTTGTGATAAGAAACCTACAGAATCTGATCTTATTCCATTAACTGCAGTTTTTTTATCATATCCTGCTGAAAGCAATATTTCGTCAGTAACCCTACGTACTGTAAATGGGACACATGCAGCGGGTGCTGTAAGAATCAGGAACACAGGATCCATTGGGATTTGTTTCAATAAACATCGTATCGAAGACATACCAGCTGGAAGTAGTGATAGTGTCCGTTTAATACCCTCGAGAATAGTTGAAGTTGGAGAAACCACTACTGTTGAGCTAGTGATTGATGATCTTCAAAGTGTTCCAAGCGGTTCCTATATTGCAAAATTGGTATTGAAGGGTTATCAACACTCCAATGGAGCAGGAAATGTATATAACACAATTACAAAGACACTTCAGGTTAGATTTGAAAAACCGTAAGAATAAATTTGTGATAGGAGAAGATATGAAAACACCTTTGATAGCATTGTGCGTGGCAATAGGGATCGCAATATTATTG
>JAQUBO010000249.1 GCA_028686735.1 Bacteroidales bacterium | reverse complement strand
AAAACTATCGCAGAATATGATCGCTTACTTTCTATTATCAACCCTAAAATAGGACATTATAAATTAATGAATATCAAACCATTAGTACTTGTAGAATTCTATAACGCAATGAGAAACAGACCTGGGAAGAAAAGATTAAGTGAAACTTCTATACTGAGATATTATGCTTTGATCAACGCTATTTTTAATAAAGCAGTTAAATGGGATCTAATAAGAGTTAATCCCAACGAAAAATTAGATAAACCTAAGCGTGAAAAGCACGAAGCTAGATATTATGATGTAGACCAGACTAAAAGCCTTTTAGACGCCTTAGAAAGCGAAAATATTAGGAATAAGACTCTTATTAGGTTAGCCATTGATACAGGTGCTAGAAGGGGCGAATTAACCGGTTTAGAATGGGAAGATATAAACTTTAAGAACAACTCTATAAACATTAACAAAGTTACTCAAGCGGGTCGTGGTATTGGGGTAATAGAAAAGAAACCTAAAAATGATAGTTCTATTAGAAGAGTCTTTATGACAGATCATACAGCACAGCTACTACAAGAATTAAAAAAGCACCAAAAGATGCTTGAAAAAGAATTTGGTTCACAATGGAAAGGAAGTAAAAAAATATTTACTTCTACAGATGGCAATAGAATACATCCAGACAGACCAAGCCAAATATTAAAGGAAATCATAAGAAAAAATAACTTAGCCGATCTCCCCTTTCACGGACTTAGACATACATCAGTATCTCTATTAATAGCCGCAGGAGTTCATACTCAAGTTATTAGTAAAAGAGTTGGGCATAGTTCTTCTGCCACAACTCGCGATATTTATTCACATGTATTTGAAACTTCTGAGAAAGAAGCAGTTGGAAAGTTAGATACAATACTAAATTAAAAAGGAGAAATTTATGGATTTTAAAGAAGAGTTCAAAAGACATATAAGAAAGTTTGCTGTTGATGATGTTATAACCTTCTGCTCTGAAAGATCAATTAAGATGTATAACAATAAAAAGCCCTTTGAAATGTTTGATGTCCCCTATTACAATAGAAAGACGGGTAAACAAGAAATGTGCAAAAATTTCACAGTAACTCAATATGAGTTAATTAGATTATGCTTTTTTTCTATCTTATATGGCAATGATTACAGATCAATCAAGCTAGACGAGAATAACTTTTTACAACTAATTAGTTCTACGAGAAGAATTGCAAATGAGGCAGATAAAAATGACCCAAACTAAAGCAAACATATTTTAGAATATATGCAAGTCTTAACTAATGAGCAATTTGATTTTCAAATAATACATTCTTTTATTAATAAATTTAATCGAATTCATTATATTATGACAGAAATTAATCAAAATAAAAAATATGATCAAGGAAAAAAAGTTAACTACATAAATTTTGATGAAACAATTAAAAAACTAACTGGACATGATATAACGGCTTATAACTACATGAACCTCTTTTTAACTCTTTTAATAGCAGGAACTAAAAACCCAAATTTATCAGATGTATTTTCAAAGCAATTAATAAATTTTACAAATTTACCATTTAACGAAAAAGAATTAGATAAATTCATTGATTTAAATTCAAAAGATTATCAATTTTATAGAGATAATAACGAATGGCTTTTATTAAAATATAATTCAATTGTAAAGACACAGAAAACAAATAAAAAAATTGTGTGTAATATATATGCTTTTATCATTAATTTTTCAGATAAAATATATTGGCTAATAAGGAATCATTATGCAGAATTAAAGAAAAGAGATTTTACATCATATTTTGGTTACTGCTTTGAATGCTATTTAAAAGAAATATTTGAATTTTATAAAATTAATTTAAGAAGAATTCCAGAATCTAATAAAGAACAACCAGATTGGACTTTTGAAACAAGTAAATACTTTTTTATAATAGAACAAAAGAGTTCATTGTTTTGTTTGTCTGATAGAGATACTATGAATAAAAGTAAAAAAGAATCAATTCATAAATATATACACAACAATATAGAAAAAGCGCATAGTCAGCTAAATAATTATGTCTGTAATCCCGAAAATAAAGAAATTATCAAAATTTGTTTGATGTTTGAAAAAGTATACATGGAAGAAAATGTAAAAGAAATTATGAAAAGAAATATGAAAATTAAGCTCTCAGATAATTTTTGGATCACAGATATAGATACTATGGAAATTTTTATTTCAATACTTGCAAAAGATGAAAAAAAATTCAATAAAATTGTTGATGATAAAATTAAAAAAGATAAAGAAAATTATAAAGGCGGAAGAAGATTAAGCTTATTATTAGAAGGAGAAAAAAATAGCTATATACGAAATAAAGCAGACTACTTCAAACGGTTTTCTGATGATATCATTAAAAAACTCAAATAACAAATAATATATTGCAGCATTTCTATTTCTCGCTTATTATGCTCATTTATCTCCCTTTATCTTATATTTTTCCGATAAAAGTCCGATATTGGCTATTTTAAGACATAATAAAAGACCTCCCAAATGCTTGGAAAGCCTTGTAATTACTTATGGCAGGGGTAGCAGGAGTTGAACCCACATCAGCGGTTTAGGAGTCTAAAAAGGGCAATATCACAGAGTATCGAAAAGTGTCTCAAAGTATTATAAACACTAGGAAAACTGCTTATATACTTATTTTATAATATTGTCATTCATTTCACAACATTTATAATTTCTTACTATTTCGTTTGGATTCTTAAAATTTAATACCTTTTTTGTTATATTGTTATATCTACTTTTCCATTTTCCGCGATGAATACGGTCTTATTCTCCTATGTTCTATCACTAATGATTTTAGTATTTTTTCAAATAGAGTTAGGTCTTCTGTTTCTTCTTGATTAGTTACAGATTCACTTCCGTTATCCGTTTAGGTTGTTTTATTTTAAAACCTAATAACTTTTCTATTTATCTTAGAAACTTACTTGTATGATAACTACTTTTTCCATCTACTATCATTAATACTCATTTTCTACTATATTCTTCTATTGCTGTCAATTGATAATATCTTTTGTCCTTTGTATCAAACATTAAACACTCATTTGGTACATATTTTATATCCATTTAGACTTTATCTCTTGGATAATTACTATGTATTTCTTTATGTCTTTTATAATTTATTCGTTGGTTATCTTTTTAGGTATTATTGGCAGTCTTCTTATTTATTTAAACATTGATCCATATGATATTTTAAACCTTTGTTTTATTGCTTAAACATAGATCTTTGCTAATCCATTGTTTTTATAAAATGTGATTACGTGTTTTTATGTTTTTATTTCCCCATCCGTATGAGCATTAGGATTGCTATGTGGACGCCTAGATTTTAAAGTTAAACTTCGAGTTGTTCCATCGTATTTTGCTAGTTGTCTATATATAAACATTCTATTAGTATATTAACGTCTCGCTGCCCTTGTTACACCATTTTTTTTATAGCATATTCACATAATCTCTTCCTATATTTCATTTTTTCTGTTATAATCTTCATTAGAAACCTAAATGTGTAAAATACATTTGACTTTTATAGATAAACCTAATACAATTTTCCAATAAAATATTTATATTTGATGATAACAGTGTTATAATTAAAATAGAGGTGATTAACATGTTTGAAACAGAACTACAACTTCAAAAAAAGTTTGTTGAAAATTTACATAACTCTAAGCAAACCAATGAATTTATACACGAAGAATTTAATGCACGCTTTGGTAATGTAGATATAATTAAAGTCATCTACAACGGAGAAGTAACCCTATCGATATCACAAGCAAAAGCATTAACCAAAATTAGTAACGCAAGAGTAATCGCATATTTACATAAAAAATCACTGAGAACTTTAAACTATTTGATTAAAAAAACTGGATATTCAAAAAATCAGATTTTATTATCAATAGCGGAACTTAAAAAATTGAAAATGATTATTGAAGTAAAACCAGATAGATATTTAATAAAAGACGAATTCAATTTTCCTAACATTAAATTTATTTCTTTCGAAGCAAAACTAAAAGATTGGAAGAAAGCTATTTCTCAATCTCTTAGAAATAATAATTTTTCATATAAATCATATGTCGTTATGCCACTTAAAGATGCCAAATATTTACATAATAAGCAAAGCCATTATTTTGAAGTTTATAATATAGGATTAATAGGAGTAGATGATAACAAAAATGTTACTTTCATTGAACCAAAGCAAAATCTCGAGTATCAAGTAAGTCCCCTATTCATAAATAGTATCGGAAAGATAATTTGCAAAAAAGAACAAGTTTGTTAACTCGTTCTTTTTATAGTAATAGCATTTCTTTGAATTTTTTTAACGCTGTTTTATAATTTTTTACATGCACATCAGTAAATTTATTTAGAACCAAATTTTCAGGTTTGTTGTGACTTTCAATATTTTGTAATACATTTTCTAAATATTCATTGCATTTTTCTATTTTTTCTTCATAAGATTGCTTATCAATTATCATATCTGTTAATAATTTAATTGCTTCAATATGCTGAGAATAGGTATCATTTAAGGTAATATCTTCTATAGTTGATAAATTTCTAATAGCTATATCTTTTTCT
>JAQUBO010000060.1 GCA_028686735.1 Bacteroidales bacterium | reverse complement strand
TTTGGAAAATCTGCTATAGTAGAAGGACTCGCTGCAAGAATTATCGGAAAAAAAGTATCTCATTTATTGTTTGACAAACGAGTGATAACACTTGATATGGCATCAATAGTTGCAGGAAGTAAATATAGAGGACAATTTGAGGAAAGAATGAAAGCGATAATCGATGAGCTAATTAAGGCAACAGATGTCATTCTTTTTATTGATGAAATACACACTATTGTTGGTGCAGGTGGAACTACAGGATCCTTAGATGCAGCAAACATGTTAAAACCAGCACTTGCAAGAGGAGAAATTCAATGTATTGGTGCAACAACTCTTGATGAATACCGACAAAACATAGAAAAAGACGGAGCTCTTGAAAGGCGTTTTCAAAAAATTATGGTAGAAGCCACTGGAAAAGACGAAACTATTGAAATATTAAAAAAAATAAAAACAAAATACGAAGATCATCATAAAGTAAAATTTACCGAAAAAGCAATTGAGGCCTGTGTTAATCTAACTATGCGTTATATAAGCGACAGAGCTCTTCCCGATAAAGCAATAGATGCTCTTGATGAAGCTGGCTCCAGAATACACAATTCAACTGCCTCTGTTCCAAATAAAATCATTGAACTAGAAGAGGAATTACAACATGTGAGAGCAGCAAAATTAAAAGCTGTTAAAGACCAACTATTCGAAAAAGCAGCTTCTATGCGTGACAAAGAAAGAGGGCTTGAAAATTCGATAGAACTTGCAAAAGACCAATGGCTGAAAGAAATTAGTGCAAAACGCGAAACTGTTAATGAAGATAATATTGCCGAAGTGGTTGCAATGATGACTGGTGTTCCAGTTAGACGTATAGCCCAAACAGAAGGAAATCGTTTGCTACAGATGGATAAAGAAATGGCAAATAGTGTTATCGGACAAGATGAAGCTATAAAAAAAGTAGTGCAAGCTATCCAACGAAACCGAGCCGGACTTAAAGACCCAAATAAACCTATTGGAACATTTATTTTTCTTGGTCCTACAGGTGTAGGGAAAACACAACTTGCGAAAGTACTTGCACAATACCTGTTTGACTCCCAAGATGCACTTATAAGAATAGATATGAGCGAATATATGGAGAAATTCTCTGTATCAAGACTAGTTGGAGCTCCTCCAGGATATGTAGGTTACGAAGAAGGTGGGCAACTAACCGAAAAAGTAAGACGTAAACCATACTCGGTTATTTTACTTGATGAAATAGAGAAAGCACACCCAGATGTTTTTCATATATTATTGCAAGTGCTTGACGAAGGAAGACTTACCGACAGCATAGGAAGACGTATCGACTTTAGAAATTCGATTGTTATTATGACATCTAATATCGGATCGCGACAATTATCCGAATATGGTAAAGGCGTTGGATTTGAAACTTCTGCAAAAAAATCAGCACAAGAAGCAAATACAAAGGGAATTATCGAAAATGCTCTAAAAAAAGCATTTGCCCCTGAATTCCTAAACAGAATTGATGATGTTGTACTATTTAACTCACTATCAAAAGATGATATTTTCAAAATTATCGATATCGAATTAAAAGGATTGTATCAAAGGGTTAACGAGCTTGGATATAATATTAAAATTAGTACGGCTGCAAAAAATTATATTGCAGAAAAAGGCTTTGACCCAAAATTTGGTGCCAGACCTCTACAACGTGCTCTACAAAAATATGTTGAAGATGCAATGGCAGAAACAATTATTAAAGCCGAAATAAAACAAGGTGATACTATAAGTGTTGGCTTTAACGAAAAAAGTGGAATTACAATGAAAATACTTAAATCACAAAAAACTACAAAAAAAGACAATACAAACAAAACGCATAAAAGAAAATAACACTTATAATGTTTAATCTACCAAATCTAAATTATCACTTTTAGTGATATTGAAAAAAGTTATCAATATAGTTGATGACTTTTTTTATAGAAACAGATTTTTACATAATATTATATTTTTTTACAGTTTAAATAAGTAGTTTTTAACAGCAGTATGTAATAATTGATTCATTGGCACTGTAACGAATATAAGGTGTAAAATATTGAGGTTAAAGTTCAGGGCTAAAGCCCAACAATAATCTTTATTAATCTACCCCGACCTAAAGGTCAGAGTTATTAATAACAGATATATTTCCACTTTTACTTACTTATTATTCTTAGTCTAACCCGCATTATTACCTGCGGTGAAGGTTAAACACTTTTATGTATGAATAATTCTTTTTAAAATTGTCAATTTAAAAAAATATAACAGTAATTTAGTCTGCAAATGAAGATGATTACATCACTGATGGATAAACCTATCCATGATTTATTGCTCTGACGGTTATTTTTTATAAAGGTATTCTTGCAAATGCTATTAACAAACTTATCAACACTGTTAATAACTTTATCTCAAAAACGACATTTTTATAATACTAATCAAAAGAAATTACTGTTATTATTTACTAAGTTTGTATTAGTCTAATTTAATCAAAAATAAAAAACTATGAAAAGTGTTAAATTCATTTATTGGGTGGTGGGAATTGCTTTAGCTGCAACAATCACAATTGTGGTAATCAGCATGTTTAATCAAACAAAAGATTTTAAAGCTTCAAACCCTGAACTATTTAAAGATTACATAAAAGCATATACTAATAATGTCATATCAAAAAACGATCTGATTGCAATTCAGTTTACTGATGAGTTTATGAAATCGATTAATGTTAAAAACAACTCTTGTATTAAAATATATCCTAAAACTGCAGGAAAAATAGAGTGGAAAAAAAACAATATTTTGGAGTTTAAACCAGATAAACCTTTAAGCTCAGGAACAGAGTACTCCATTATTGTAGATTTAGATAAAATCTCAAATAATGTAAAAAAAGACAACAAAGAATTTATTTTTAAGGTGCATACCAAACATCAGATTATTAATCTCAATGTCGAAAAGCTTGTAAGTACAGACCGAAAAGAATTTAAGACTCAAGACATTAGTGTAAAAATAGCCTTAAATGATACTGAAAACAATGACTTACTTACAAAATGCTTTCAGGTTAACATAAATGGAGAAAAAGCTGATTTTAAAATCGAAAAATCTAATGATACGGAATATATACTTACTATTAATAATGTTCAACGAACAAATCATAAACAATTATTAACACTACATTATGATGGAACAGAAATAGGGTCAAAAAGCAGTGGGAAATTAGAATTTGAGATACCACCATATAATGAATTTAAACTACTCGATATTCAAGTTCATCAATTTCCAGAGCAATATGTTAAACTAATATTCTCTGACCCCATTAAAGAAGACCAATTACTCAATGGAATAATTGATATTAGTGATATTGAAGATTTAAAATACATTGTTGTCGATAATAATATTAAAATAATTCCTTCGAAACGACTTGAAAACACCTACGAGCTACGAGTAAATTCAGGACTTAAAAACATTAACGGAAAGCGCTTTAACAAAACCAAAATACAAGAGGTCAATTTTAAAATGTACAAGCCAAGCTTAAGTGCTGATGAAGATGGCGTAATTTTACCAGGACACACCGATGGACAGGTTATATCATTTAAAGCCGTAAATATCAAAGCAGTTGATGTAAGGGTTCTTAAAATTTATGAAAACAATGTACTTCAATTTTTACAAGAAAACGATTTAAACGGCTCTTATGAACTAAATAGAGTTGCAGAAGTTATAAAAACAAAAACCATTAGCCTTAAACAAACTGATATTGAAGATTTTAGCATTTGGAACACTTTTTATCTAAACCTTTCAGACATTATTACCCCTGAGACTGGAGCTATTTATCGAATTGAAATAGGCTTTAGAAAAGAAAATGCAATATATCCATGTAATAACAACGAAGAACAAATTGCAGATATTAATAAGAGTATGAAAAAGCTAATTGCTGATGAAGAATGGTGGTGGTTTACAAATTATACTTATTCAGATTCCTATGAGGATTACTACTCAGACAACTATTACTACGAAGACAACTATTACTACGAAGACGACTATTACTACGAAGACGACTATTATGACAACTCTTACAATTCGTATGAAGACCCTTGTAATAAGAACTATTATGGATATCGTAGAGCAATAAAATTCAATATCCTCTCTTCTGATATAGGTATGATTGCAAAAATTGGCAAAGACAATCTTGTTTATGCTTTTGTTACCAATCTAAAAACAACTGAGTATCTAAAAGGAGTAAAAGTTGATGTTTATAATTATCAACAACAAATAATTGGAAGCTCAAGCACCGACTTTGAGGGCAAAGCGATAATTGAATTAAACAAAACTGATGTACCATATTATATTGTCGCTACACATAATCAAAACAAGTCTTATCTTAAAGTCGAAAAATATGCTTCCTTATCGACAAGCGAATTTGATGTAAATGGAAGTTATATGCAAGACGGAAGCCGTGCATTTATTTATACAGAGCGTGGCGTTTGGCGTCCAGGTGATTCAATTTATATAGGCTTTATATTAAATGAACTAATAGATCCTGTTCCTCTTGGTCATCCAATAGTTCTAGAAGTTAGAAACCCGAAAAACCAAGAAGTATATCGCGAAGTTCAAAATAAAAATGAAAAGGGCTTTCATGTATTTAAATTTAAAACTGACCTAAACGACCCAACAGGTTACTATAATGCAAAATTTACTTTAGGCGGCAAGGTTTTTAGCAAATCGCTAATGGTGGAAACTATACGGCCTAATCGTCTAAATGTCTCATTTGATTTAGACAAAGAGTACTTAGCTGGAGACGGCAGTGTTAATGCAATAATTTCTGCACAATGGCTGCACGGAGCAGTTGCAACAGACCTAGACGCAGATGTAACAATGACATTAGAACAAACCTATACTCCTTTTAAAGATTATGAAGACTATAATTTTTATAATCAGATAAATGCATTTGATTTTAATACAATTACATTATTTAGTGGCAAAACAGACGATAACGGAGAAATTAAAACAAATGTCAAATTTGATAAATTAAATAAAGCTCCAGGCGTTTTAAAAGCATCATTAATAACCAAAGTATATGAAAAAGGAGGCAATTTTAGTACAAACGAGAAAAGTGTAATTTATTATCCATATAAAACTTTTGTAGGAATAGCAATGGCAGATAGAAATAAATATTCATACTCCTATCCTACTGATAAAGACCTAAGTATTGACATTATTGCTCTAGATCGTAATCAAAAGCTCACAACAGATAATAGAGAATTAGAGGTGTCGATTTATATGCTTGAATACTCGTGGTGGTATGATTATCAATATGACGGAGCAGATTATATCTCAGCAAATTACAATAATGCAATTAGCAGAAACATAATAAATTGCAAAAATGGTAAAGCAAGTTCAAAAATAAGTTTTAACGAAAGTGGAGATTATTTAATTGTTGTAAAAGACTTAAAAGACGGTCATACAAGCTCAATGAAAATATATGCCAGCAAATACACAAACAACTCTGATATCAGCGAAGCTTATGCAATCGATTTACTTATATTTAATGCCGATAAAGAATTCTACAATGTGGGAGAGACAGTAAAGGTGAACATCCCTACTGGATCGGGCAAGGCATTAATAAGCATCGAAAATGGAACATCTGTAATCAAAACTTTTTGGCAAGAAACAGACGGAAGCAAACTTGATTTTAGTTTTGAAGCGACCGATGATATGGCTCCAAACGTATATATTAATATTAGCTTTATTCAAGAACATGGAAAAACTAAAAACGACCGTCCTATTAGAATGTATGGTATCATTCCTGTATTTATCGAGAATCCAAATTCTCATATAAATCCTGTTATTAATATGGCTGATGAACTTTTAGCAGAAAGTAAAGTTCAAATTCAGGTTCGTGAATCATCTGGAAAAGCAATGACTTATACCATTGCAATGGTTGATGAAGGACTCCTTAATCTAACAAGCTTTAAAACTCCCGATCCATGGTCTTTCTTTTACAGCAAACAAGCTTTGGGAGTTAGAACCTGGGATATTTATAAATGGGTTATTGGTGCTTTTAAAATAGATGCGGGTAAAATGATTAGTACTGGTGGAGGCAGCGATGCTATGTCGCCCGAAGAACTTGCACAAGCTATTCGTTTTAAACCTATGGTAAGATTTATTGGTCCATTTTCTTTACCAGCAGGAGGAGTTAACAGACATGAAATCCAATTACCGCAATACATTGGATCGGTTAGGACAATGATTGTTGCTGCCGAAGGAAATTCTTATGGCTCGGCAGAAAAAACTACGCCAGTGAAAAAACCTCTTATGGTTCTAGGATCAGGACCACGAAAACTAGAGACAAACGAAAGCTTTAAACTTCCAGTTACAGTTTTTGCAATGAAAAAAGATGTTAAAAACGTTAATGTCACAATAAAAACAAATAATATCCTAAGTGTTGATGGGAATGCAAACAAAAACATTAGTTTTAGTAACGAAGGCGAAAAATATATTGATTTTAATATTAAATCGGGAATTAAAACTGGCGTTGGTACCATTGAAATTACTGCAAAATCTGGAAATCACATATCCAAGTATAATATTGAAATGGATGTAAAACATGCCAACATTATGGCAACAGACGTGATAGATGGTGTAAGTAGCAACAAAACTTACGAGAAAACTTTTGACGTAAAAGGAATACCTGGAACCAATAGCGTTTTCTTGGAGTTATACAATATCCCACCAATGAATCTTGAGGCAAAACTCGACTTCCTCCTATCCTATCCTCACGGTTGTTTAGAACAAATTGTCTCGGCAGCTTTTCCACAATTATATCTCGAGAATATGATAGAACTAGATAATTCAGAAGAAGCAAAAATTCAAAATAACATTAATGTATGTTTAAATAAATTATCAAGATATCAAATGCCAAACGGAGGATTTTCATACTGGCCTGGAGGAAATAATGTTTCATATTGGGCAACCAACTATTGTGGACATTTTATTATTGAAGCCGAAAAATCTGGTTACTCAATTCCAGGAAACCTCAAAACAAATTGGTTAAAATATCAAAAATCAAAAGCCTCTAAATGGACTAATGACGGAACTAGCTCGCAATTAACACAAGCCTACCGGCTATACACTTTGGCAATTTCAGGAAATGCTGATAGAAGTGCAATGAATCGCTTAAAAGAATCTAAACTAACTAGAACTGCGATATGGCGTCTTGCCTCAGCTTATGCAGTTAGTGGTAAAGAAAGTATAGCTAAACAAATGATTGCCAATCTTAGCACAGATGTACCGCTTTACTTCGAGCTAAGTGGAACATTTGGTTCGGCCACACGAGATAAAGCCATGATTTTAGAAACACTTATTGAACTGGGAGAAGAAGAAAAAGCATTCTTAGTACTCAAAGATATTTCTAAAGTAATGGGCTCACAACGCTACACATCAACACAAACCACAGCTTATGCTCTTATGGCAGCATCAAAATTCGTTAAGAAATATTCAACTGCAGGAAATATAAACTGTACATACTCTATAAATGGCAAACAAGCGACTGCAAAAACCGCAAAACCAGTATTTAAAACCGAATTAAATTTTATAGAAGGACAAACTAATAACTTTAGTCTTAAATCTGAAAACGATGCAATGATATTTGTGAGGATTATTCGTAAAGGAATTCCAGAAACTGGAAGCGAAACAGCAGCATCGGCAAATATTAATTTAAACGTAAAATATACATATCTTAACGGAAATCCAGTTGATATTACCTCCATTACTCAAGGAACAGATTTCGTTGCTACTGTTACTCTAAGGAATACTTCTGAAATAAATAATCTTGCAAACGTATCTCTTTCACAAATATTCCCTTCAGGTTGGGAGATTATTAATTCTAGAATGCTAACTATGGATTTAGGGCAAGATTCGTACTACACGTATCAGGATATTAGAGACGACAGAGTTCTAACATATTTGGATATGAATAAAAACTACACATACACTTATAGAATTCTGCTTAACGCTAGTTTTGAAGGAAAATACTATCTTCCATCTATAATGTGCGAAACAATGTACGATGATTCTAATTATGCACGAACTAAAGGAATGTGGGTATCGGTAACCAAATAGAGTTTTTAATAATATCCGTTTTCTGCATTATACTTGCATTGGCAATCAGGAGTTCGTCAGCTGACGAACTCCTGATTACAAATACCTCCCAAGCTTTGAACTCGAGCACTATAGCCCAGATACTCGACTTTATTAACAAATCCTAAACAAAGTCTTAAACAAACTACTAGCTACCTGAATTATCGACTTCATGGCATTTAATTTCATATCAAAATCATTATATTTTTATTTTATTTGCTAAAAATTTTTATACAAAACCAAGTTTTAACATAAAAAAGCGTATATTTGCTGTTCAACTTCATATAAAATTATAGTTATGAAAAAATATATTTGTATTATTTTAATTTTAACAAGTACCCAATTGGTTGTAATTGCACAAAATGTTGGTATATCTAATGAGTCCATCACTCCTCATTCATCATCAATACTAGAAGTTAGATCTCAAGATAAAGGGCTCTTAATTCCTAGATTATCACTTACTAACACCAATTTATCAACGCCAGTAAGTTCACCAGCAACTAGTTTGTTAGTTTATAATACTGCAACAGTTAATGATGTTACGCCAGGATATTATTATTGGGAAGGAACAAAGTGGGTCAAATTTGGAGCTTCCACATCAGGCGTTTCAATGGACTGTAACGAAAACAACTATCTAACAAAACGACTAAACTCCTCTTCGCTTTCATGTAGTCAAATTTATGATAATGGCTCAAATGTACAGATAGGAACAACAGCACTGACCAACTGTAAATTTGGTATTTCATATGCGAGTACTGATATTTATGGTATCTACGTTACAATGCCTGGAACTGCAATATACGGGGATGCATCAGGTGCTACAGGACAAGGCGTTAGAGGAAGAGGAGGTGATTACGGAGTTAAAGGTGAACATTTGACTAAATCTCCATACGGAATTTTAGGAACCGCTTACGAAGGAATTGAGTGTTATTCAAATGAATATGATAGTTATGGTATCAAAGCGATAGGTGGAGATAATGCTATTGGTGCATTGTGGGCTCAAGCTGGAGATGGAAAATTATCTGGTTATTTTGGAGGAATGGCAAAATTTTATACTCAATATGCAGGACAGTTTGCAATACAAGCCACAAGAAATACGCTAACTACAAATACTAGTCCTTCATCTGTTATGGAACTTGTTCGAAAAACAACAGCGTCAACCATGGGAACAAACATGGGAGTTGGTCTTCTTTTTAGTCTTGAATACGGCAATTCAAACAATAAAGAGTATATGGGAGCAATTTATGCAGCATATAATGGAGCAACAGACCAAGGAAGACTAACATTCAATACACGTAGTGGTGGTTCTGTTCCTACTGAAAAAATGACAGTTTTGCACAACGGAAATGTTGGAATCGGCGTTTCCTACCCCTCAGAAAAGCTTGTCGTTTACAACGGAACATCTACTGGTCAATATACAAGTACAGGTTGGACACACTCATCCGACCAACGTCTAAAGAAAAACATTATTAATATGGAAACTGCATTGGAAAAAGTATTGTTACTTTCACCTAAAAGATTTGACTACAATACAGAAGAGAATAATAACAGCAATCATATTGGACTCATTGCACAAGAAGTAGAGCTCTTATTTCCTGAATTTGTACATACCGATGCAGACGGAATGAAATCTATTGCCTACGGAGAAATGACTCCAGTGTTAATTCAGTCAATCAAAGAACAACAACAACAAATTGAATTAATGATGCAAATGCTCAAAGACCAAAAAGAAAGGATTATCGCTTTAGAACAACAACAGTAAAAGCAATCTGCTGTAAACAATGTAAACTAAGCCCCCTCTCCTCTCAATAACAAGCCTCTTGTGCATTTACACAATCCTTAGATGCCTTATCGCAAATACTTTGTATATTTTCCAAAAGCTGCATAATTTGGAAAGCGTATCGTTTTGCAATATCCTTATCGCTAGTCTTTATACACTTTTTATAAAGCTTATGAATTTCTTTACTCTTATCATAAATAATACCAGCACTATCACTAATATCAGCAGTTACTTTTTGTCCGTTTAAGCAATAACACATTTCGGCAGTATTATAAGCCAAATCAATCGAAGTCCGAGAATTATATGCTGAACTTTTTAGCAATCCAATATAATCTTTTGCACTATCAGCATACTCTTTCATCACATCATAATCCTCTGATTCAAAAGCACTTCGCATCATAATAAAAGAATCGTAAGTATTATCTGAAACATCATACAAATTCGATACGGACTCCAAAATATGATATTGATAATCGCCACATTGCGACTTAGCATGCAGTACAACAAAATTCACTAATACCATCAATACAAGAACTCTTTTTTTCATCATATATAAAATAAATCATTTCTACAATATCTAAAGACCCTATCAATTTCTGTTCCTATTTGCCAAACCATCAAATACAAGAATTTGTTTCGATTACATAATAAGTAAACTCGAACAATCTTTAATCAATTGCTGGTAATCCATCATACGAATCGCCTTCAATAATTACAAATTTACCAGGGGTCTCCTCAATTTGACGGTCAAAATACATTAGACCGTTAAGGTGGTCTATTTCATGTTGAAAAATATGTGCTGTATATTGTTGAGTAATTCTTTCTTGCACAAAATTCCCATCAATATCATAATACTGAACATCTACCCAAATTGAACGATAAGATTTACCTACAATATCATATTGGCTAATGCAATCACCTGGAACCGAAAGACATCCATCATTTCTGTATGCGATGGTATCAGAATACGCAGTAATAACAGGATTAAAATAAACCTCCCAGGGTTTCGAGTATAAACTTCCTTTATCGTATCGTTGCACCCAAATAACATTACGGTTTATTCCTATTTGAGGAGCTGCGATACCAACACCTTCGCCAAGAACAGTTGTTTTCATTCTATCAACAAGCAACTGTAAGTTATCCTCGTCAAGATTTACATTTAAAGATTGGTTTCTTAGGATTATAGAATCTGGCTGCGAACAAATATACATAAGTTCAAAATCTTCTCCTGATGTTCCTGATGCAATAAGAGCATTTTCCTCTGTCTCTAAAGTGGTGGTCGAAGTGGCTTCCACAATATGTAACGGAAAAGATTGCCCACACTCATTATAGGCCCAAACAAACAAATGATAATTTATACCTGCAGATAATTCGGCAAACTCTACATCTGTTAGATTACCATTATCAATTGCAGTTTCATAATCATTAACAGAATTATATTTATATCCATCAGCACCATTAACAGCCGACCAATTCCAAATAATTTTCGATGCAGTAACATCTGCCGTAATAGCTTCAGGTCTATCAGGCTGAATATCTGCTAAATCTGTATAATCAAAAACAATAGTATCATTTGCAATCGGACTACCACTTAATGTAACAGTTTCTACTCCAAAACAAGCCGATGTATAAGATGTAAAATTCAGTATTTGACCTTCAGCATAAGTAAAGCCAGCATATTTATTCTTTTTTAAAGACATAGTTTTATCAGACGACAAATACTCAATTTTACATACACCATCACTTTTACCTTTATGAAGCATTTTAATAGATTGCTCCGACTTGCCATTATTAAAACTCGCCAAATAATGAGTATCAGTTCCTGGTGTAAAAACTAAACTACTAAGACCCGGATTTGAATAAATCGTTTCTACAAGTATCCGTTTACCGGAAAAGTCATAAACAGAAATTGTCAACTCATCGGTGGGATTATAGATATCAATATATGTCTTCTCTTCAAAAGGATTAGGATAATTCTGCATTATCTGTAAACTACTTGCATCAGCCAGATTATCTGCTATACCCGATATCATTTCAATCTCTAAACTATTATCAGGCCAACGTATTACAGTATCCATTGAACTTGTTTGATTTTCTACTAAAACACTATCCAACAATAGCTGAGCCCCATTTTGATTAATTTCAAAATTAAGCATAATCTCAGTTTGAGCATAAGACCAAAACCAAATAAAAACAAAAACTGGTAATACTAATATTTTCTCCATAACTTAGCCTATTAAAATAATATTCTCTACAAATTTAAGAAATATTATTAAATAATATATTAAACATTAAAATAATCATAAAAACATAATTTTAAAGTATCTCTACCCGTTAATTATTTCAAATTTGCAAAACCACTATAATTTGATTATATATCTATCGTCGTTAGCCAGCGATTAAAAAAATGGCTTGTTTATTCTTTTTTCCTTATTACTCCAATTTAATTTTCGCTAGCAAAAGAATTTACTAATACCAATTAAATTACAAAACACCCTATTGGATGTTGTAATTATTTTTTGCATATGCAAGGCGAAAAATTGCGACATAGCAATAGTTACGTCAATATTTTTTAACGAAGCAAATGCGTAAAATAATCAATTTATATCGGGTGTTTTGTGATTAAATTGGTATAAGACCCGAGAAAATAGATAAATGTATTCGAGCTTTATTTTGGAGATGCTCAGGTAAGGAACACAAGCTAACGAGCAAGTATATAGTATTAGGATACGAAATCTCATTACCTCATATTTTCTCTTACTATCTTTTTACAATAACCCCTTTAATGGATGATCATTGTTTTCATCAGTTAGGTGATCTAGTAAAAGTTGAGACTGTGTTTTATTTATTTCAGGGATATTTTCTGTTTTTAATATTTCCTTAAGCAGCTTTATAGCTTCATTATCTTTACATGATAATTGTTCAATCTCAAAAATATTTACAAAAGATGTTTTCCCATTTATGCATTTTAACAAGGTGTTTCCAACTGGCAAACTCGCATCATTAGGTACAATATAGCATTGATAAAAATCACGTTCATTATACCAGATTTCAAACTTTTCGTTTTCCATATTTTTATAATTAAAGTTTATATTTAATTTTTTATAAAATCTCTTAGAATTTATATGTACTCTAACTTTTGTTAGTGGTATGTCCTATTTGCTTTATTCTTTCCATCTGTATCTCTGTGCAATATCAAGACATTCTCGTTTGCAATCTTTAGTCTGAGCGTTGTCTCGTGAGCATTACAAATATGTATGATTTTTAAGAGGAGTGTCATTGACTCATCTTGCATTTAGTTTACTATTGTATAGCTTGGTTCAGAAATAAATTTTTTATCAGGTTCTCTATATGGTTCATAAATTTTATCGTCATCACTGGTTTTTGCTGGCCAAACTTTACCTTTAACAAACTTTAATTTACCAGTTACACGAACTTTTTTTCCTTTTAAAGAATCTACTTGACTTTCCGACACATCTGCTAATGAAATGTAATACTCATTAATTTTATATACTTTTTTTCTTTCAAAATTATCAACAATATATTTTTGTCCATCAAAAACGCCAATAGTTGTAATATTCACAACGGAGTCTTGTGTTATATTGGGAATGTCTTGTGCACAAACCGTCATGGCGTAACAGGTAAGTACAAAAGTAGTAATGATAAGTGTTTTCATTTATTTTAGTTTTATTATTCGGTTTTCTGTTATAGCTTTATTTTCTTCACACCAACTAGTAGTTCTTATAAATTTTAGTTCAATAATGACCATAATCTGTGCCAAAGTAATATTTTTTGTTACAATCTTAAAAAACGTCATATTGAAGTGGTAGTACAAATATGGGTATATGGCTTCCAATATCTGGCTTGCCCATTCTATGACCATCAATGTTGTCAAGTTATTTTACTGTTTATTATAGGCTACTGTTTATTATACACTTAAATTTTAATAACTCTTTTAGTTTTAGTATAATTTTCAGATTCTATTTTTAGAAAGTATATTCCAGAATTAAGTTCCGACAAATTGATGAATACTTCTAGTTTGTTTGTTTCAGTTTGAAAGACAAGACATCCAGTTATATCAAAAATTTTAATTTTTGTTTCGACAAATTCTGGAAATGATATACTTAAATTATTGTTAAATGGATTAGGTTTTATAATAAACTGTTCTTGAAAGTCTTGTTGTGGAACGTCCACAACAAAATCCGCATTTTCTGTTTTAACAATGTTTCCATAGTTTCCAACAGCATAGCCAACATTTGAATTAACAAGAAAAACAGAATTTAAATTAAATAATGGCGAATCAATTACTTCCCAATTAACTCCCCCATCAGTAGTTCTTAAAAGCGGTGGTCCAGTGCAATATCCCAGTGTTGGTGAAATAAAATCGATTGAAGTTAACCCGGACTCAATATTTGTGCATTGTTCTTCCCAAACACCATATACAACTTTAAATATTTGTTCTCCATATTGAACAAAATATATATTTGGATCAACAAAATCTACTTCTACAGACTCTTCAACCATTCCAATTTCTCCTACGTCTAAACATGTCCAACTTGAACCATCAAATTGGAAGAATGAACCTCCTGAACCGATAGCAGCACCATGTTCAGAATCATAAAATGACATGTCAATTAAAAATGATGCCTCTGGGTTAGAATTATAAATATCTACTAATAAGTTCCAATTATCACCTCCATTCGTGGTCTCAAGAATTAATGCATTGTTTGCACTTGTACTTCCGCAAATATAAGCTTGCATTTCATCAACAAAACAAACAGAATAAAAATATGATGCAGTATCGCTTAATTGTTCACCATAATCTATTTCGTTTTGCCAATTTATGGTGTTGTTTGTCTTTATCCAAGTTTCTCCTCCATTTACTGTTTTTAAAATAATGCCAAAGGGTATATTACTATATGGAAATTCTGTATCTGTTTTAAAACCATACCCAGCGACAAAACCAATATTAACTGATAAAAAACAAATAGATTCAAAAGTTAAGGAATAATAACCTAATGAATCTACATCGTATTTTTGCACCCAACTTGAACCTCCATCACTTGTTTTAAATATACTACCAGTTGAACTTATAGTAAAACCTGTGTCCTCATTAATAAAAAACACATCAGTTAAATCTTATGATGTGCTACTATCGAGTTCGAACCATTGAGCATTTGCGGAGATAATAAACATCAACATTAAAAAACAAATAAATACAATCTTTTTCATATTATTTAGTGTTTTTATGAAAGTAAATATTCTTTAGCCCCTACTAAGAGTCCAGTTATTAAATGCTTATCTAGCAAAAAAAATGCATATTTATCGTCCTAAGACAATAACAGCATGAATTAAACCAGGGAAGTAACCTAGGCAAGTCCACAAAAGATTATATAAAGTTGGCATCGACCAATTAGAATAAATTCCTACGGCTAATGGTGGGATAAGAACAGCGAGAACATATAATCCTACAGATGCTTGCCCCGTAGCTTCTGCCATTTTAACGTCTTTTATAGCCAATTTTATGAGTCTAATTTTCTGAAAAGCTGACAATTGATCCATTTCAACCTTCAAAACTTCGGCATCAAAAGTTTCCATTTCACCTGCAAAAACCATAACTGATTCAGCAGTTTTTTTTTCGCTATTTTTCGTTTTATCAGCAGCATAAATTTGTGTGCTTAATGCTAAAGCAAAAAACATAATCAATACAATTTTTAATGATTTCATAATAATCTTTATTAAACTCTCTCCTACTCATAAGGCTTTTCGGTATCGCCCCGTTTTTTTTAGTGGTTTCTGGACTCCACTTCTTTATTTTAAAAATAATAAATTACTTTTCAAATATACAACATTTTCATTTAGTAAAAAAACTTATTTCTATTCATTGCAGGGCAAAAGCATACTTTTATTTTAACTTCGTTGCGATACGAATAACCTGTCAAAGTAAGCTCGCAAGCTCGGCTGTTATGATTTTTGGATTGCTTTGCACAAAAAAAACATGCCAAAAGAGATTTATCGACATATTTTAACCCAAAATAGCTCTGAGGTTTAAAATATTTAAAAGCTCTGTTACATTTTCGATTTCTTGATACTGATTAGCGAATCCTTTACTATTTGCAGTTTCGTGCTCCCAGGTAGTATGGTAAGGAATATGTATCGCTTGCCCACCAATAGAAATTACAGGCAGTATGTCTGATTTCAAAGAATTACCTACCATTAAGAATTCTTCATTCTTTATATTGAGCCTTTTAATTAGTTTTTGATATTCTTCTTCTGTTTTATCGTGCATAACTTCGATATGATGAAAATAATGCTCCAAACCCGAATTACTCAATTTGCGACTTTGGTCCAACAAATCTCCTTTTGTTGCCACAATTAAAATATAATTATTTTTCAATGCACTTAAAACTAAGTCAATATTATCAAGTAACTCGATTGGTAGTTCTAATAATTCCTTACCGATATTTATTATTTTCTCAATTATTTCTGCCGATATTGTTTTATCACAAACTCGTAAAGCTGTTTCGATCATCGATAACACAAATCCTTTTATACCATAACCATATTTTTCTAAATTACTCATTTCTGTGTTATACAATTCTGCTGAAATATCAATTTCAGGCAAACAGTTATCAAATAAGCTGCAAAATATTTTTTCTGCCTCTCGATAATAAGGCTCATTTACCCAAAGAGTGTCATCTGCATCAAATGCTATTACTTTAATTCGATTCATTATTTATAAAACTTTTATTTTACTATGTCGTACAAAAGGTAAAAAGACATAATTATTTTCCAAAAATAGATAATAAACTGGTAATTCACACTGAGTATTATTACTTTATTGTTTTATAAATTTCCTTAGCTCAATTTTTACTAAACTTTTAACAAGTACATACCTTTTGATAAATTACTAATGTTGATTTCGGTGTTATTAGATTGTAAACTCAAGCTTTGACACAATTGCCCTTGAATATTAAATATTTCGACAATGGTATTTTCAAAATTAGATAGACTTAAAAAGATTAAATCAGTTGCAGGATTCGGATAAATAGCAATATTATTTATTATTCATTTTATCTTCATCTATGTATGTTACCAGAGGCTTTGCGTGATAATTATTTTTCTTCCAAAACCGCAGTAAGAAATCAATATCTTTCAAATATTCTTTTCCAACACCTGTATTAAAAAACGGCAAATTATCCTTACAATTGTCAATACAATAATAAGCCAATTCTGCAGATATATCATCTGATACTAACACACGCATAATGCATATTTCGGAATCTTCGGCATTAAAAAAAGGATTATTAGGTAGTGGGAAAGCACTATTTACATCAACAGCAATTTCTAACCCACTTTTAGGATTGAAGAACACTAAACTTGTTTCTAAAGTGTCTGAGAAATCGATATTACCTTCGTCTGTTCTAAAAAAACCATCTTTCGCAGCCCGTTGTTTAGCTTTATTTATTTCTTTCTTCGACATATTTAAGGATTTGTTAAAATAGTCAATATATTTTTTAACAAAGCTCTCAATTTTTTCTGCTGGCATAAATGCGATTTGCTTCCCATTATTACTAGCTAAAAAAGCATCAAATTGCAGTTTAATAGTTTCTTCTGCTCGTGCATCATCGTGGTCTAAAAAGTTCACTGATGCTCTGGCATCCATCGAGTTTTTTTGGTCTAAAATCAAATCAGGATTATATGGTCTATTAAAAGTCATCCCTGAAAACCACCACTCTCCTCTCCATTTAACAATACCAAGAAATAATATTGTATCCTCTTTTTTCAAGGTATCAGAGTGGTCGAAAGATGTTTTTGTTAAATTAAATTTCTTACTTGATGCAATATGCTCAATAAACACATTGTCGTCATCCTGCCCCTTGTAAAAGAAGAAACCACTTATTCTTTCTGAAATACCTAAAATATCTTTACTAAGACCATGATTGTTTCCCAATATCTCAGCAGCCCATTCTTTTCCCTTTAAATTTAATAAGCGAGTATGAGTTTTATTAACAGCAGTATCTCTATTTTCATTTAAGAGAAACAATGTCCCCTCATCAATAGCTTCATCATTAATTATCTCTAATTCCTGCTCACGTAAACTTAAAACAGTCTCTATGCAAAACAGATATGTTTTAAATAAAACTCTGTCAATAAAATTACGCACGACATAAAAATCACTTTCTTTCTCATCTATTTGATAAAATAATTTTAAATGCTCATTTACAGGAGCATCATCCCAATTTTCATCAAACACATCCATTACTACTTTGGCAATTTCAATAATAAAATCGTTCAATGGTGCAATAAATTTATCTTGCTGAACCGTATTAAGAAAATACCAAATTAGAAAACTCACATCCTGAAGGTTAATTTCTTCTTCGTAATACTCATCTAAGACATAAAATGGCAGTTGCTTTTTGTACAAACGTTTATGTGTTTTCACAAAAGAGTTCCAAATATTTGTCTCGGATATTATATCTTCAAAATATGATGTCAAAAAACAAGATAAAAGCTTAATATCTTTTTTATCTAAATAAATTAATAAAATGGATGACAGTCGATGAGCTACAATTACTTTTTTAACATCATTACAAATTTTGAGGTAAGAACTGTCAGTTACTACTTGCTTGTCGTAAGGTTTCAATTCTAACCAATCTCCAATATAAATTTTTTGTTGCATTTAAATTATTGTTTTAATATTTTGTGTTGTCAACTTACAGATAAAATCACATTTAATTAATTATCACAAAAATACAAATATATTGTAATTTATGAATATTATCCCCAATAATATTATCCCCAATATTTATATCATAAACAATAAGGTTTGAGTTGCATTTTTTACAACAAACAATATCAATATAACTAATATTATTTTTAGTTTTAAAGAAGATAGAATCTAAATTATGAGATTATTGCATGTGCCACCTCAAAAAAATTTGGGTTTTCGCTACATAGTCTTTGCAAGAAAACCCAAAAGAATGAAGTTCGTTTGGAGTACATTTTGAAATGTACTGGGGTAATATTAGTTGAAGTATAAGGAAAAAAATACAAAGTACTATACAATCAAGATGATAGTTTTCCGCATTGTCTTTGGAAATCTAAATATCTTTATATATTTTTATAACAAAATTAAAATCATGAAAAAAATAAAATCATTAGTTGTATGTTTTGATAGAGAACTAAAAGCTAATGATATTCCAAAGTTTAGAGGAGCGGTTTTACGTAATATTAAGGAGCCAGATATAATATTTCACAACCATAAAGGAGAAAAGGAGCAATACGCATATAATTATCCACAGATTCAATACAAAACTATAAATAAAAAAGCAGCATTCTTTTGTGTCGAAGAAGGAGTTGAAAAGATACATCAATTTTTAAATTTAAAAGATTGGAATCTGAATATTGGAGGAGAGGCTATTAGTATGGCTATTGAACATCTAAAAGTAAATGAGTTTTTAATTCAAGCCTGGGATAAATATTTCACCTACTATATAAATTCATGGTTAGCTTTAAATGATAAAAACTATTCAACTTACAAAAATTTAAATACTGAAGATGAAAAAAAGTTTTTTCTTGAAAATATTTTGCGTGGTAACATATTAAGTTTTGGGAAAGGTGTTGACTGCATTTTTGACAAAGAAGTTAAAGTG
>JAQUBO010000248.1 GCA_028686735.1 Bacteroidales bacterium | reverse complement strand
TCGAACAATCGAATGCTTCGGCGAAAAGCTCACTTCGACAAGCTCAGCACATCGCAGCACATCGCAGCACATCGCAATCGAACAATGGAACATTTGAACAATGGAGCAAGCGAATAACGAGAAGTAGAGATGCTATAAACATAAGCTTGTGTCCTTTGTGAATTCTTAGTGTCCTTAGTGGTTTCTTTTATTTTACCACAAGGGGAACAAAGTAATAGCACAAAGAACACAAAGGGAAAAGTAAAACTCCCTGTATCGAAGAATCACAGGAATAACAAACAAGTAATCGGTGATTTTTGTATTCGGTAATTGGTGAGATTTGGGCAAATTCTTTGAGATTATTGAAAGCTAGAGATTTTGAAGTAAGAACAATTGAACAATTGAATCCGCCAGTTGGCGGAAACAATCGAACAATAGAACAAAGAACAAAGAACAAAGAACAAAGAACAAAAAACAAAGAACAAAGAACAAAGAACAAAGAACAAAGAACAAAGAACAAAGAACAAAGAACAAAGAACAAAGAACAAAAAACAAAGAACAAAGAACAAAGAACAAAAAACAACGAACGACGAATAACGAACAATTGAACAATGGAACAATGGAACCCGCCAGTTGCTGGAAATAAACCAGCGGTATCACTGAATCCCAATATTACTTATTATAGATTGCCAGTTGGTGTATTCCCATTGTATTGGTATTAGAACCAAACTAATTTACATTAAATATCTCGTCAAGTTTATATGTTCTATTTTTTTCTTCGGATAACGATGCGTTAATCATAGCTTTTGCCAGTATGGCGGTATTAATTCCTCGATATTTTCTAATGAATGGTAATATTTTAGAAAAGAAGTTAACAAGTTTGGCAGTAAATTCTTCTCCTGTCCTTTTTTCAGTACGTTGTCCTATCAATACACTTGGTTGAAAAATCAGGCATCTCTCAAATGCTAATTCTTTAATTTTATTTTCAAGTTGCCCTTTTATTTTCGAATAAAATATTGACGATTTTGGATTTGCTCCAGCTGCCGATATTAGTACGATAGTTTCTATATTATTTTCTCGTGCAGTTTTTGCTACTTCGAATTGGTAAGTTACATCAACTTTATACTGATTCTCTTTTGTGCGAGCTTTCTTAATAGTTGTTCCCATACACGAAAAAAGAATATCCCCTTTTACATACTTAGCAAAGCTTTCAGGTTTATCAAAATTTACAATATGTTCTTTAAGTTTATCGCTTTGTAGTCCAGTTTTACTTCTACCTAATACAATTATTCTATCAAAATTATCGTTTTTAATTAGTTGTTTTGTTAATGCGAAACCCGTTAAACCAGTTGCTCCAATTACGATAGCAGTTTTTTTTGTTTTTTTCATTTACTACAATTTAATTGCATAATATGCAGTTGCTCCATTTGGATAAATACCTTCAAGGAAAATACCGTCGGTATCATTAATTAATTTCTGAATGTCTTCAACAGAATTTATGTATGTATTGTTTATTCTTACAATGATAAACCCTTTTTGAACACCATTTGCTGCAAATTTGCCTGGCATAACGTCGGTAACTCTCACACCAGAATTAATTTTTAATCTAACTTTGTCGTTATTGCTAATCGGCTCAAATCTGGCACCAAGTCTTTCTATACTTTGCGATTGTGTTAGACCTGTTTCTCCATATTTATTTTGAAGTTTAACTTTTATTTTCTTTGGTTTATTATCTCTTTTAATAAGGATGCTAATTGTTTCGCCAGGTCTAAATCTACTAAGATTCTCGAGTAGTTCTGAGTTGCTATTAACTTGATTTGAATTAATAGCAACAATAATATCGCCTGTTTTCATACCCGCTTTATCGGCTGCTCCATTATCCCAAACACGTGCAACATACACGCCTTCGATATTTGTTATATCTAATTTCTTCGCAATTTGTGCGTCGATATCAACCATATCCAATCCTAAATAAGCACGTTGTACTTCACCAAATTCAACAAGATCTGCAACAACTTTGCGTACAATGTTTACTGGTACTGCAAAAGAATATCCAACAAACGAACCGTTTTTAGAAGCAATAGCTGTATTTATGCCAACTAACTCACCTTTTGTGTTTATTAATGCTCCACCGCTATTTCCTGGATTAACTGCTGCATCAGTTTGAATAAACGATTCTATTGCCATATTATTTGACATAATATTTATGTTTCTAGCTTTTGCACTAACTATTCCTGCTGTAGCAGTCGAAGTTAAATTAAACGGATTTCCTATTGCAATCACCCATTCTCCAATTTTTAGGTCATCGCTATCTCCATAATTTATGTTGGGTAAGTTATCTGCTTCTACTTTTAGTAATGCAATATCTGTTGTGGCATCGCGTCCAACAATTTTTGCAGGATATGAATTTTTGTTGTTTAAAACGACCTCAATTGTTTCGGCATTATTTATAACGTAATTATTGGTGATAATATATCCATCAGATGAGATTATTACTCCGCTACCTGATGACATTACAGGAGTTGAGTGTCTAGGACTAGTGCCAAAAATAAAATCGTATAAGGTGTAGTTGGGCTGATTGTATTGAGTCTTTACGTGTACAACTGCTGGTAATCCCAACTCAATTGAATGTGTAAAATTAGTTTCGCCAGAGTTTTCGTTATTGCTAAATAATACTGGCTCAATAATATTTGAATGATTATTTTCTTGGGACTCATAAAAATCATTAATAAGATTATTTTTGTTATTAACAGTTTCTATGTTTTGCGGCGAATATATTCCCCAAAAAATCATAATCGCTACAAAAGAACCTAATAATCCTGCAAAAAAACCAATTAACCAAATTTTTACTTTCATATTTTCTATTATTTAGATTAAAAATTACTTACTTTACATAAAAATAACGATTTTGAAAAAATATTGTTTTTTTTATATGGACTTTAACAATTTTTTATGATTTTAAGCTTTGAAAAATACCATGGAACCGGGAATGATTTTATAATTATTGATTCAAATAAATTAAGTACTCAACTCACTAGTGAGCAAATAGCATTTTTATGTCATAGACGATTTGGTGTAGGCGCAGATGGGCTTATGATTATTAAAAAATCAAAAAACTATGATTTCGAAATGCAATATTATAATTCCGACGGCTTTGAAGGAAGTATGTGTGGAAATGGTGGAAGATGTATTTCTGCTTATGCCAGTAAACATGGATTTGCGAAAAAGAGAATGGTGTTTTCTGCAATTGATGGCATACACACAGCAGAAGTTGAAGACGATAGCGTTTTGCTAGGAATGAATGATATTAGTAACATTACCAAGTTTAAAGATGGATACTTTTTGAATAGTGGCTCGCCTCACTTCGTTAGTTTTATTGATAATATTATGAGTTTTGATGTGTGTGCAGAGGGGGTAAAAATTGCTAATCAAGAAAGATTTGCTCCTGAGCGTACTAATGTGAATTTTGTTGAGTTTCACAATAATAATTCAAAAATTGCTACTTTTGAGCGTGGAGTCGAAGATGAAACTCTTTCATGTGGAACTGGTACTGTTGCGACTGCAATTACGCTTCATTTTTCGAAAAAAACCTCTGCAACAACAATTGATTTGTTCGCAAAAGGCGGAAAACTATCAGTTAGTTTTGACGAAAATGATGGAATTTATCAGAATATTAAGCTAATAGGACCTGCCAAGTTTGTTTTTAAAGGCGAAGTACATTTGTAACTAGTGCTCGTAAACTCGGTTCTTGCAAAGACTAACTAATGCCCGCAAGAAAATTACCACTTTTAGTGTCTGTGCATGCACTAAGCACTCTCTGTTTTAGCTTAACCCGCATTATTCACCGCTTTTTGTAGAATATGTTAGTAAGTGTCAGATTGTCAAACATTTATATTGTTTATCAAAAGTCATTAATGCACCCAAATTTTAGTGCTGCTTGCGATTGTCTTTGTGCATCTACTGCGTTGCTAACTTATTGAACCTTTAGCTCACGACCAAAGGGAGTAAATACATTTGTATAACTGCAAAGTTAGGTGCCTTACTTCGATAAACTCAGCACAGGTGTATCTACACAAAGCTAATCGCATGAACGGCGAAGCCCTCACGAAGTAATAATGCGGGTTAAACATAACATGTTTTTTGTAAACTTATAGATTTGGAATTGTGATAAAACAAAAGAGAGACCTCTTAACAGTCTCTCTTTGTGATTGATCGGGGGTTCGAACCCCGGACCCCTTGCTTAAAAGGCAAGTGCTCTACCGGCTGAGCTAATCAATCATGTTCCCTATCGTTTTGGGACGGCAAAGATAAACTTATTGGTTTTGTTTTCCCAAACTTTTTAGTACTTTTTTTTAATTTTTCTAATCTTTTTTTTTACAATCCTGAATTATAGAGACTTACAGAGATGTTTTTTTTAGTTTTTTAAGCAACTATTTGTGAATATTATCGTTTTTACAAAAAAGATATTATTATTTTTGAATTCAAATTTATTAATTATCTTGCAATAATTATTGTCTTTTACAATTTAAAGTTCTAAAAATGAAGAAAATCACGTTACTGTTTGCTAGTATTTTGTTGCTATTACTAAGTTCTAATGTCTATTCTCAAAAAAGTTATGGGGGCTTACCTGTAAGTTTTACAAGTGAGAATCTTA
>JAQUBO010000059.1 GCA_028686735.1 Bacteroidales bacterium | reverse complement strand
GACCATATTTTTATTCATGGAAATGCAATAATTTGTAAATATTATCACTAACATTTTCAAATTATGAAGCTGTTCTGTCAAATGCAAATTTTATTAACTGATAATTGTTGCGCATGAATAATACGGGTTAGTATAAAAACTGTTATTTAAATAAATAAATTATTTTTTTTACTAATTTTGAAAGTTCAAAATATAAATTAGCACAGATATGGAAATGTTAGAATTAATAAAATTGAGACATAGCCCAAGAGGATTTCTTGATAAAAATATTAGCGAAGAGGATTTAATGAAAATGTTTGAGGCTGCCAGGTGGGCTGCCTCTTCATATAACGGACAACCTTGGAGATTTATTTATGCCGATAAAGAAAAAGATCCTGAATTATATAAGGTATTGTTAAGTATTATGCAGGAGTTTAATCAAGCATGGGCTAAGGCAGCTCCTGTAATTATGATTACAATGGTTAGATTAAAATATGAACACAACGAAAAACTCTATAAACACGCTTGGCACGACTTAGGTCTCGCAATGGGCAATATGTCGATTATGGCAGAGTCTTTGGGGATTTCTTTGCATATTATGGGGGGATTTGATGCAGCTAAAGCACGCGAATTGTTGAATATTCCAGATAAATTAGAACCTGTAACAATGGTCGCTATGGGATACGGTGGTATGACAGGAAATTTGCCGCTCGATATCTTTAAAATGGAACAAACTCCTCGAGAAAGAAAAGAAATTGAAGAGATTGCATTTAATAAAGTTTTTGAATAAATGCAACTATATGGCGAGGTTTGCTGTTTATACTATTACTAAATAATAAGATAATAAAATGATGAAAAGAAAAATATTATGTGCTTTAATTGGTGTTTTATTAGCCAATTTAATTATGGCTCAGGGGATTGTAACAACACGTCCTCAAAAGAAAGCGGTTATACTGGAAGAATATACGGGAATTAATTGCCCTGCTTGTCCGTATGGGCATACAGCTGCCGAAAATATTGTTAGTAATAATCCCGGAAAAGCATTTATTATTAATATACACAATGGCTCTTATGCAAACCCAAATTCTGGGCAACCCGATTTTAGAACACCATTTGGAAGTGCTCTGCAAGGACAAACTAATTTGGCAGGATATCCTTCGGCGACTATTAATAGACAACTATTTAATGATTTAAACGAAAGTGGAGGTACTGCTTTGTATCATGCCAAATGGGCTCAGGCTGCTGCACGCATTTTTACTCAATCATCTCCCGTAAATGTTGGAGTATCAACAACTTATGATGACGAAACTCGTGAAGTATCCATTACAGTTGAAGCATATTATGTCGAGGGGTTGCCTTTTGGATTAGAATCAAATTTTATTCAAGTGGCAATTCTTGAAAGTGATGTTATTGGTTATCAGGCTGGTGCTGGTGATTCATATAATCATAAGCATATATTAAGACATTTGGTTACCGGGCAATGGGGAGACGAAATTACGAATATCGAACAGGGAAGTTTGATAACGCGAACTTATACTTACACTTTAGAGGAAGATTTTATTCCCGAAAATTGCTCAGTAGTAGCTTTTATTACTGAAACAAAACAGAGGGTTATTACAGGTGCCGAAACTCCAGTGATATTTGGTTGGCATAATGGAGAAATTGAACCAGATTTTGGACGACTAATAACTAATAATAGTTTACAAGTTGGACTGGCTGAACAAAACTCTGAGTTTGATGTAACATTAATTAATGGTATAGCTGAGGAACAAAACATGATTTTAACTTTAACCTATGATGCTCCTGAAGATTGGATAATCAATTTTACAGTTAATGAAGACACTTTTACCGAAATAGCAAATATAAATATGCTTGCTGATGAAGTTATTAACGTTAAAATTAGTGTTAAGCCTAATCAAAACCCAGGAGTTGCTCATTGCGTCTTGACTTTAAAAAGTAACGATATGAAGAATGCTGATGATGAGAAAACCATTGAAGTGTTCGTTGCTGCAAATGTAGATAATTTAATAGTGAATGGCTCGGGTAATATTAATGATGTTACAAGTGAAGAGTATGCCGAATTCTACAAATCTGGATTAAATGCTGCTGGATGTTCTTCGTTAGGAGCAATACCAGGTTATACACTTGAACAAGCTTATGAACATGGATTGCTTGATAATGTGAAAAATCTTTATTTTAATGTGGGTGGTACATTACCTGTGCTAACTGTTGAACAAACAAATGTTTTATCGAATTTTATTGATGCAGGTGGAAATCTATTGATGGCAGGTCAGGATATAGGACAGGATATATTTAGATTAGGAGGATTTTCCACTTCAATAACACAAAAACTATTCTATCAACATTATTTGTCTGCTAGCTTTCGTAACGAAGGAGACGGAGAAAATAATTTAATAAGTGCTATTAGTGACTCTATTTATAGCGGTATCTCTGAGCTTGTTTTGTATGATACTTATCAAGGTAATTTTTCGCCAGATGCTATTAAAGCTTATGGGGACGCATACGAAGTCCTGTTCTACCCTAATGGAAAAGCTGCTGCAGTAAAAAGCTATAAAGAAGAATCAAAAATTGTTTATTTCGCTTTTGGCTTAGAGCAAGTCCAAAATCAAGAGGCTCGTGAAGATCTGATAGATCGCACTTATAGATGGTTTGAAGGATGGCAAGGAAGCAGTGTTGAGAACCAGACTTTAATAAAAACAAATACGTATCCTAATCCTGTTACTAATAAATTATTGCTTGATACTGATAAAAAAGTACAGTTTGCTATTTTTAATGCTACTGGGCAAATGGTAAAAAAAGGTAGTACTCAAAACGAAATTGATGTGTCTGAACTTGAAAATGGATTATTTATAATTCAAATAGATTCAGATAATGGTAAAAGTATAAATAAATTTACAAAAATAAACTAATAATATTTGAACAAGCCGTCTTAACAAGACGGCTTTTTTTGTAAGATATACTATTATTAAGCTTTAACCTATGTTATTTATTGTATGATTATTAGTTAATCCATAATCAACTAACACTATGCGGTTTAGTGTTTTATTATTAACCAAATTTGGAAACGCTTTTGTATGTCGAGTTTTTTGACATGCAAGCTGACATTTATCGTACAGAACTCACAGGCTAGGGTTGATACCTATATTCAAACTGTATAAATAGTACGGGTTAATTTTGCTCCATATATTCGTTTTGTATGCTATCAAGTAAGCTTTGTTCTTCGGGCGAAATATTACCGTCTATACTTGCAGCTTTGTGCATAAGTTTGTGAATTTTCTCGCAGTCCTTTTTCTTTTCAGGCATTCTAATTACAAGTTGGTTGTTTTTTGCCATTTCAATCATACCTTCAAGTTTTGATGGGGCATAACCCCATTTTTTTGCAAGTTTATTTGCAAAATCAACCTCTTCTACATCAAAGACACCATCGGCAGCAACCATAATTAGAACATTGTTAAAAGCATAGTCCCGAACTTTGTACAACGAATCAATTTTTTTAGGATTGACATTGGCAACAAAAAGATTTGAGTTTGTCTTATAATAATCAAGATATTCCTGTTGACTCATTATGTCGGTGATAATCCATTCGTTTTTTGTACTGTTTAATAAATTACCACAATATGGGCAGTTTATATCTGTTGTGTCAGAAATAATGCCCCCACACGACGGACATTGTTGTGCATAAACAGAACCTTTATTCTCGCCGGCAGAAATATCTTTGCTCATCATAAGCACTTCGTTTTTACTGGTAATTGCAAAATCTACTAATACAGCTTTACCATCTATAATTTTAACCCGTTGAGAAGATGATTTGATTGAGAGTGTAAGAATATTCTTATTATCTTTCTGTAATGCACCAATTAGTGTAACATCATTAAGGAATATGCGGTTATAAACGAAATGATCTTCAGATTTTAAGATGCCCTCAAGTTTAGTGTAATATTCATTACTTACAAATCTACGTGTTAATTTTGGGTTCTTCATCACTCTTGCGGTTTGTATCTGGAGATAACCATTACTTGCTTTATCTTCAATTAGCTGTACAGAAAAGTTATCATCAGTATCTAAAATATCTTCTATTTTAGTCGATAGGGTATTGCTAAGATCGTGTAAATAGTTAGTGGCAACATAATCGTCTGCTTGAGTTATCTCTGCTAATACCCAGTCAAATTCGCCACTGTTTGTGAAGGTCCCACAATAAGGACATTTACTTACATCGCTAAGGTTTGCTCCCGACAGATCGCCACCGCAATTTGGACAGTTGTATTTTGAATACATATCTTTTCCCTTGGCAGATGTTTTACGAATAAAAGACCAATATTCAACAAACTCCTCAAATGAGGCAGTACTTAAATTTGGATATTTATTTGAAATAAATTTATCTTTAATACTTGCAAAAACAGCTACATGAATTACATCATACAAACCATCGCTTTCAATTTTGTCGATTACTGTAGATTGTAGTGAGAGTTTCTCAATCTCATTTCTTTGCTCCAAAATACTCATCATTTTAAACTGGGTGTTTACCCTTTGGTACATTCCGTCTGAGATAAAACGGCGTACTCTATTTATATCTTTTGCTGCCCAGGCATTCTGGATTTCAATAAATGCAGTTTTTACTTTTTCTACAAATTGGTCTTCATTAAAATCAGGGTGTAATATTTTGAATGATGCAAGTGCTTTTTCGTTTTGCTTATTAGGAATTTGTGAAGATTGTATTTTATTAAGTATAGAACCTCTCTTTTTAAGTTTTGAATAAACAAATACTCCTATAAGTAAGCCTATTACAGCTATCCAATTAAAAGGGAAAGGTAATAACATAAATAACATAAATATAAGTTCGCCAATACCATCGCCACCGCTACCGCCGTTGTTGCTTCCGCCTGCTCCACCCATACGGGCAAAAATATCGGTGCTAATAAAACAAGCAATAGTAATTAACAATAGTACAAACAGTATTTGCCTGTTGTTTTCAAGGAATGTGAAGATTTTTTTCATCGTTATATAGACCTTTAAATAATGAAATGTAATATTAGTAATAATTATTAAATATAAAAACTATTTTTTTTTGACTATAGAAATAAATTACTTTTGTGGTATGAAAGCATCGGGGATAATTAAAACACTGTTACCAGGACTATTACCATTGCTGGTGTTTATTGCTGCTGATGAGTTGTGGGGGACAGAGATTGGGTTATATGTCGCAACCGGGTTCGGAATAGTTCAACTTGTTGTAATCTATTTGAAGGAAAAACGATTAGATAAATTTGTCCTTTATGATACTTTGCTTATTGTCGCATTAGGACTTGTTTCGATATTACTTCGTAACGATATATTTTTTAAAATTAAGCCTGGAGTTATTGGTCTTATTCTTGTCGGAATACTTGGTATGTCAGCATTTTCGTCTAAGAATATTATGATGATAATGTCACAAAGATACCTTAAAGGATTTGAGTTTAATGACGAGCAGCAAAAAATGATGAAACGTAGTATTAAACTAATGTTCTGGATATTTTTAGCTCATACAATTCTGGTTTTTTATTCAGCTTTTTTTATGTCCAAAGAGGCTTGGGCATTTATAAGCGGAGTATTGTTTTATATAGTTTTTGGGGTTTTAATACTTGCCGAATTTGTAAGAAACTTATTGAAGCGTAAGAAAAATTCAGAAGAATATTTACCCGAAATTGATACTGAAGGTAAAATAATTGCACGTATGACTAGGAGTGAGGCTCACAATGGCTCAATGAAGTTACATCCTGTGATACATGTACATATATTTAATAGTAAAGGCGATATTTTATTACAAAAAAGAAACAAAAACAAATTGGTGCAACCAGAAAAATGGGATACAGCTGTTGGAGGACATATTGCACTTGGAGAAGATATCGATAAGGCGTTAAAACGAGAAACAAACGAGGAGTTAGGACTTAAAAATATTAAATTTAATTTTATTACAAAGTATATTTGGCAGACAGATATTGAAAAAGAACTGGTGTTTGTGTTTATGGCGGTTGTCGATAAAATAAACTTTAGACCAAATGATGAAGTAGATGATGCAAAGTTTTGGAGTAAAAAGGAAATTAAAAAAGAGTTGAAGAAAAATATATTTACGCCTAATTTTGAATTGGAGTATGAAAAAATCCTAACAAATATTAAACCCAATCCTAAAATAAATAATTAAGCTATTTTACAACTTAGGTGATAAAAATAATTAAAATTAGAATATAGTAGTAATATTATGATAATCCAAATTGCTTGTGTATTGCACTGATATTCAACGGTCTAACAGGTCGTTTTAGAGTTTTAAACATGCTTACAGCACAATATTTAATATGTATATGTGATAGGATGCATATTATTCCCTAAAAACGACTTTTAGAAATGGTAAATTTTCACAAATAGTAGTTTTTGCATTATGGAGAATACAATAAGAAAGATTTAGACTTATTGTTGAGATAATCTACATCTTAATAATTATTTTATGATTTATGAAATTATAATATAGTGAAGTGTGAAAATTCAAAAGGATTATAATTTGTATAAAACTGCATTAAAAATTATTGCATCAATAAATCATGATGAAGCCATTTTTTTACTTATTAAATACTGTATTATAATAGCAGTTATTAAAACATAACAATATCATAAAACGCATTTTAAAAGGGTAGGAGGCATAGTTTTATTTTTTGAATATAAACTTATATAGCCCAAAGAATAAGTCTGAATTAGCAACTTTAAGATTTTAAAAATAAAAGCCAGTAATTACAAGTGTAACAATAAATAGTACTACAATAGTCATATTACATTTGTAATGATGACGTAATGTAAACAAATATACTATTTTAATTACATTTGTAATAATAAGTATGTTTACAAAAATAAATATTCTTTAATGCTTTATAAAAACTATTATATTTATTATAATTTACTATTAAACAGTGTTTTACAAACTTTATATAAAGTTATTTTTTAGGTAAATTACATAATCTTGTAAATTTATAGACCTCCCATCAATATTTGCATATATACCTTGTCTTTAAAATCTTTAAAACCAGTGTTTTAACAGTTTCTTCATCTAGTATTTATTTAAGATACTGTATTTGGCTTATAATTGCTGATGAATACTGCAAAATTTATGATATTTTAGTCTTTTTCATGTCTTCTTTTATGTTTATTATCAATAATATATAAAGATCCATTGCCCGCTTTATTTAGGATAGATATTGATGGGAAAATTACAAGATTTAATATTTGTTATGTTACAAATGTAAAGATTCAAATGTTCATAACTTATTACAAATGTAAAGACTATTCTTATTACATTTGTAATGTTCTAAAATATGTAAAAATGAAAAATAGAATTTCAAAAATTTTACGAGAAGAAGGAATGACTGCAACAAAATTTGCAGAAGAGATTGGAGTTCAAGCATCGAGTATATCTCATATTATTTCTGGGCGTAATAATCCTTCAACCGATTTTATTATAAAACTTTTGGAAAGGTTTAGAGGAATTAACGCTGAGTGGTTGCTAACTGGGAAAGGAGAAATGTATAAAAGTTCAGATTCAGGAATAAAAACGGATGAAAATTCTATTTATACAGGAAAAGATACTTTGTTCTCCAATCCTTCCAGTGTTTTGGAGGATAGAGGCACTATAAATGCGTCTTTAGGTACAGATACTATTATTGATAAAGATATTGAAAGTCTTGAAAAGCCCGTTTCTGATGATGAAAGCAGTCTGCAAACATCATTTCAACCAACTTCTTCTTCTGAAAAAACTGTTGAAAAAATTGTTGTTTTTTTTACTGATAAAACTTTTGAATCCTATAATCCTCATAAATAATTTGTATGTTTGTAAAAGAAATTTTACAATCTTATGAAAAAACAAACCTGTGATTTTGAAGTTATTTATAATATTAGCTTAAATGATGATTATTTTTTATTAAAATTGCTTGCTGAGGATGAACTACCGAATATTTTTCCTGCCCAGTTTGTAGAAGTTAGAATTGACGGAGCACCTAATACTTTTTTGCGGCGTCCTATTAGTGTACACGACGTTAATTATAACAAAAATACCATTAGTCTTCTTGTTCGTATTGCTGGCGAGGGTACTGCTCAATTATCTAAAATAAATAAAGGTAATTTGCTAAACTTGGTATTTCCCTTAGGAAATTCGTTTAGTATGCCAGATAATGACAATATCTTACTTGTAGGTGGCGGTTGTGGAGTAGCTCCTATGTTATATACAGCAAAGTATTTTATGAACTTTGGATTTACACCAACATTACTATTAGGATATAAAGACAAAGAAAGTATTTTAAGATCTGATAAATTTGCTAAATATGGAAATGTCTTTTATGCAACCGAAGATGGTAGTTTCGGTGAAGAAGGCAATGTCCTTAATCATTCGCTTTTAAACACTGGAGAAATTAGCTTTGATAAGATTTATGCCTGTGGACCGCAGCCAATGTTAAAAGCACTTGGAGATATGGCGATTAAAAAAAACATTGAATGTGAAGTGTCACTTGAAAATCTTATGGCATGTGGAATTGGTGCTTGTTTATGCTGTGTGCAAGATACAGTAGATGGACATAAATGTGTGTGTACAGAGGGACCTGTTTTTAATGTAAAAAAAATAGTATGGTAAACTTAAATATAGATTTTAATGGATTAAAATTAAAAAATCCGGTTTTAACTGCTTCTGGAACGTTTGGGTATGGTCTTGAATTTGAAGATTTTATTGATTTAAAGCATCTAGGAGGGTTTATTGTTAAAGGAACGACCTTGCACCATCGTGAGGGAAATTCCTATCCTAGAATGGCCGAAACATCTTCAGGGATGTTAAATGCCGTGGGATTACAAAACAAAGGTGTAAAAGTTTTTTGTGATGAGATATATCCTAAAATAGAACATATAAATACCAATATTTTAGTAAATGTAAGTGGTTCTACTATAGATGATTATGTTGCTACCGCCGAAAAAATCAACGAACTTACAAATATTCCGGCAATTGAGTTAAATATTTCATGTCCGAATGTGAAAGAAGGTGGAATGGCTTTTGGGACAAGTTGTGCATCTGCAGAAGAAGTTGTAAAAGCTGTTCGGAAAGTGTATAAAAAGCACCTAATGGTTAAATTATCCCCAAATGTTACGGATATAGTGTCTATTGCTAAATCGGTTGAAAATCAAGGTGCCGATAGTGTTTCGCTTGTTAATACCTTTCTTGGGATGGCAATTGATGCCAAAACTAGAAAACCAAAATTATCAACGATTACTGGTGGACTTTCAGGCCCTGCAATTAAACCAATAGCTTTACGCATGGTATGGCAAGTTGCAAACGCTGTAAAAATACCAGTTTGTGGACTTGGTGGAATTATGAACGCTGAAGATGCAATCGAATTTCTTTTAGCTGGTGCCTCTTGCATTCAAGTTGGAACAGCAAACTTTATTGAACCAGATGCTACAATTAATATACTCCAAGGTATTAAATATTATTGTAAAAAACATGGTGTAAAAGACATTAATGAGCTAATTGGAAGTCTTAATGTTTAATATTTTTATAGTGTATTATTTTATGAGTGTTTTTAAATGAAACTACATTTATTATTAGTATTCTTAAGTTTATATATTAGTCAAGTCGCTTTTCCTCAACTTGTTAATGTAGAGTCGAAACGTATGCAAGATGATACTAGTGCTTTTGCTGGTACTGTGGCTTCAGCTTTTTCGTATCAACAGAATAATGAGGCTACACTTTTGCAGACAAATAATAGTTTAACAATGCAGGCAAGAAGTAAATCACGTAAATCAGTCTTTTTACTTTTAGCAAATTATGATCTTAAAAAAACCAATGCTGGGAACTTTAGCAATGCAGGATTTGTGCATTTTAGATATACTAGACATTTTAATAAATATATACGTTGGGAGGGATTTGTGCAATATCAGTCTAACCCCGTGTTACTTATGGACAATAGGGCATTGATTGGAACAGGTCCGAGGGTTAAAATTTTTAATAAATCTAATGTAAATTTAAGTTTGGGAGCCTTGTACATGTATGAGCTGGAAAATACTCTCGAAGATATTCCACAACAATACTCAGATCATCGTCTTTCTACTTATTTGGCTTTTAATTATGTTATTTTAGACGATAAAATAGAGATTACTACTATTACTTATTATCAGCCCTTGTTAAACGATTTCTCGGACTTACGAATTACAAATCAAACATCAATTAGCTTAGGTTTAACAGATAATCTAGATTTTGAAGTAGGAATAAAATATTTGTATGATGCTAATCCACCTGTTGGTGTTATTAGTAATTCTTTTTCAACTCAAATGGGGCTTAAATTTAGTTTTTAATTATATCGAAATATTTATTACTTTTGGTAAGCTATTTGTAAACTATATTTGAATTTTAAAATAATAATTATGAAAAAAAACTTAATTTTACTGACAGTCTTGATTTTTTTAGGTGGAAGTTATGCAGGAGCCCAAAATACTAGGCTATTAAAAGCAGCCGATAAAAGTTTTTCGGACGGTAAAAAAGACTATAACAAAAAACGATATAAAGAAGCGGCTCCAAGCTTAGAAATAGTTATTGAGAATATTAATGTTACTGATGTTTCACGCAAATATCTTATTATGAGGTTTGAAGCAAATGTTATGTTGATAGATATATACTTCGATAAGCTTAATAATTTACGTGATGGCTGTGTTGCTCTTACTAATTTTGTTGATGATATTAATGCTGTGAAATCAACTGGGATTTTTAAGGCTAAAGATATTTATAAGTATCTCGAACTTGAGAAAGATTATGCAATTTATATTACTCAGTGCGAGAATTTTGAGTCAATAGAGAAAGATAAATCTGATTTTGAGAAAATATTCGACGAAGAATTTGATGATTAGATGATTAGCAGATGTGATGATTAAGTAGTATTGCTCCAAATTTGTAAGTTTATCTTTATTTATTTAATTTTACGTTTCATTGTAGCTATAGAACTGTTTAAAAGTTTTTTAAGACCTAATTAAGTTAGGGGAAAGATGCTTTGGGCATGGATAACTAGGTGCCTTGTCGCATAATAAAATCCAATACTCAGACTTATCAGCTTCTTTGGCAGCTATCTTTAGTTTATGGGTAAAATATAGATTGCTTTCGGCATTTTGAGCCTCACGAATATTTGCCCTAATGGAAGTACCCGCTTTTAATAATTGATGAGCAATTACATATTTATGTTTTTCCTCCAGTTCTTCCCAATAAGCAATTATTTATAACGTAAACTCAAATTTCAATTCCAATAATTCATTTTTCTTATTAATATGTATCAAATTAATACATTTTTACATCATCACATCATCTCATCCCTTACGCTATTACACCTCCAAAACCTTCTATAATTCCTTCGACTTGTTCTACTATACTGTGTAAAAGCTCTGAAGAGTTTGCTTCAGCAATAAAACGAAGATATGGTTCTGTATTTGATGGTCTTATATTTAGCCACCAGTCTTTATATTCAATTCTATATCCGTCAAAATCATAAAATGCTTCGGGCTTTTCAAGTGCTTTAAAATAGCTAATAACTGCATCCATTGCACCTTGTTTATCTTCTATTTTGAAATTTATTTCGCCAGAATTTTCGTATTTCTTAATTTTATCAATAAGTTGCGAAACAGAAACGCCTTTTTTCTTCATTTTTGAGATAACATCCAAAACCAATAAGCTTGCTAGAATTCCCGAGTCGGAGTAATAAAAATCTTTAAAATAATAATGTCCTGCCAACTCTCCGCCAAATATCCCGTTAATTTCTTTAAGTTTTATTGAAGCAAAAGCACGTCCAACTCTCCACATTTCCATTTCGCTGCCAAATTGAGCGATATATTCACCAACCGCTTTCGATGTACGTATATCCTGAATTACCTTTCCCTTAAGACCTTTTTCTTCAAGAAAATAATGTGCAAGAACGGCTATCATAAGATCTGGAGAAATAAAATTGGAGTTTTCATCAATAAACATTACTCTGTCGGCATCACCATCAAAAATAACTCCAATATCAGAATTGTTTGCTTTTACATGTTTTTGTAAATCAACAATATTTTTAGCTACAAGCGGATTGGCTTCGTGATTTGGAAAACTACCATCAAGTTCGTCAAAGAAATACATAGGAGAGGAGCCCAACAAATCTTTAATAAATAAACCTGCCATGCCATTACTACAATCAATACTTATTTTAAGATTAGAAATGTCTGGAACATAAGATTTTAGAAATTCAAAATATGTATCACGAACATTAAGTTTATGTAATTCGCCTTTTTTTGCTTTAGGAACAACTTCTGTAGTTTCCATTAAATCCTTAATCTTGTGCAGACCAGTATCAAATCCGATAGGTTTAGCATCAGTTCCTGAAACTTTTAAACCATTATATTTAGCAGTATTATGCGATGCGGTAATCATTACCGAAGCATTAAAATTGAATTTTGCTGTGGAATAGTAAATCATAGGCGTAGTCGCTAGACCTGCGTCATATACATCAGCTCCAGCATCAGTAATTCCTTTTATTAGGTATTCAAAAATCTCTGGAGATGATTCTCTAACATCGCGTCCTACTAAGATTTTTTTTGCGTCAAGTACTTGTGGCAAGAAAAAACCAATTTTATGTACGTCATCTTTATTAAAATCTTTGTTGTAAACACCTCTGATGTCGTATGCTTTAAATGCTTTCATAATATTATTGTTTTAAACTTACGAAGTTACAAAAAAATCAATTAAATGTTTTAAAATTGCTTGATTATTTTTTTCTAGTGTAGTCCAACTCAACATACCGATTACTGAAACTCCGAATACTTGTTCTCTTGAAGTTGTGATTCTGTGATGCTCTTAAAGTTGTGATTTTGTATCATAACATTTATTCGTATTTCGATAGTTCTTACTTCGATTGTTTTCGCCAACTGGCGGATTCTCTTGTTCTCTTGTTTCCGCCAACTGGTGGATTTTGTTATCAATAATCCTAATCAGCACTGAATTAACCGATTACCGCTGACATCACCGATTACCGCTTACTGGTGGTTTATGAAAAAAATGTGCATCAATATCTTTCATATTTGGTTCTGGATAATTATTATAATCCATGTTTTTAACGTGGCTTTTCTTTGTTTGTGGAAGACTAAAATCGGTAGGAGTAAACACCAACCTGTAAAGATTGTGAAGAAATAAATAATCTAAGCCTGCAAAATCCCAAATATCATTTGGGCTTCTTCTTCCTTTATTATTTGGCCAGTTTAGTCTTGATGATGCTGACCAATAAGGGTGGTAATCTGGGCGTGTATCATCAGTTGATGGAAAGCTATGAGGAGCAAATCCTAAAAGCTCTTGATAATACTTTTTATCATTTTCATAAAATTCATTGCCTGTATTATATATTTTGTTGTATTTTTTAGGATGAAGTAAAACTAGCACTAAAGGATTATGTTCATAAGTCCAGCCTTCGCGTTTATCACCAAGTAAATATAATAAATCATACGAATTTTTATTCCAATTAATATCTGCTATACTTGCTAAAGCTCTAAACATATAGTCATCTAGTTGTTCTGGAAAAGGAAAGCCACCAAATTTTAGAAATTTTAGATTTTTAAAAAGTAGAGCTTTAAAAATATATGCATTTAATCCTTTTTCAGAACCGTCTGTATGGTACTTATCTTTTTCGGTAATATAATTTCCTGCTTCTGCAATTCCGTAAGAGTTTATCCATACGCCCATATCTTCGCCGTTACCTTCGGCAACAAGGTCGTTTGTTATTGGGTTCATAATATACCAAGCAGACGATAGAACGCCTCCAAGATTAGATCTATTTGGTCTGGCAGTGCCTTTGTGTGCTTTCATAACAATACGTTGCTCTGGATATTCATGCTGCATTTGGCGAATTAGTCTGTCAGCAATATCTTCAACCCATTTGCCAAAATAAATCGAATCATTGTCAATAATCTTTTTGTCGTTTAGATAAATAGGAATATAGTTGTTTATAAAATTAACATTAATGCCTTTGATTGGCTCATTGTGGACCAATTGTTTTACAAGAGCTAAAGATTGTAGCATATATATAATATTATCTTGACTCATACCTTGTTTTGGAATTACGCCTTTTTGAAAGACAGATAGATATTTATTTGAACCATCTTTTGTTTTGTTGTGCCAGCCATATTCTGATTGAAAATGACTGTGGTATTGTCGCCAAAAACCAAGTGTTACATCGTCGCGTATTAAAAATCCATTTATATCGTCTGGAAAATGAACCAATTGGTTATCATTTGTAATGTTTTCTTCTGTATTATGGTGTTTTCGTAGTGTATATTCAGAATAAAGGTCTAAACGTTCGATTGCCATTAAGGCATATACTAGCATTTCTAAGGTTTCGTGATAATCTTCGTCGTTGTTTTTTAATAGGCGGTATTCGGTTGATAAAATCCCTAACCAATGATTAAAATTGCAGTTCCCATCACTCCAACTTACCCATTGGGGTGTTCCTGTTGAGTCAAGTCTTCGATCAACTGCGGGTATATTAACTCCGAATTGCTCAACATTAGGACTAACAATTATCCATTCGCTTAATAATCTGTTGCGATAACTAATATACTTATTCATTAGCTCGCTATCTTGAGCACTAGCATAATTAAAAAACTGTAAAAACCCATTTAGAGCTAAGAATAAAAAAATTGTTTTAATAAGAACTTTCATATTGTAATATTTTCAGTAAAAATATAGAATTATTTGCAATCTTAAAACTTCAACTATCATTTGTTGATATTTAGTGCAAAAAAACATTTTTGTAATGCGATAATACAATATTTTTGAAACAAATTAATATGTATGCGTAGTCGTTTATTAATATTGTTTTTATGCTTATGCTTTTCGGGTTTTACTCAAATGACACAAAATCAATATATCGAAAAGTATGCTCCATTAGCTGTGAAAGAAATGAAACGCTCTGGAGTTCCAGCGAGTATTACTCTGTCGCAGGGGATACTGGAGTCGGGGAGTGGTAATTCTTATCTTGCAAAGGAGGGGAATAATCATTTTGGAATAAAATGTCATGGATGGAAAGGCGATAAGCTTTACAAAGATGATGATGCTAAAGATGAGTGCTTTAGAAAATATAATAATGTTGAAGAATCATATCGTGATCATTCTGATTTTTTAAAAGATAATAGTCGTTATCATTTCCTTTTTGAATTTGAAATTACTGATTATAAAGCTTGGGCTATTGGTCTTAAAAAAGCTGGCTATGCAACCAATCCGTCATATCCTGAAAGGTTAATAGGCTTAATTGAAAAACATGAATTGTATAATTATGACTTAGGTAAAGCAAAGCCCAGTAATATAAAACCAAACCGAGTTAATAATAATGAAAATAATTATGTTGATAATTTTGAAATAAACCTTTATGCTGAGGAGATACTTGAAAATAATAGAGTTCCTTATGTGATTGCAAAAACTAATACAGATATCAGCACTATGGCAAAGCAAGTTGATTTAATGTCTTGGCAAGTTATAAAATATAACGATTTGAACAAAGATGATACTATTGCAGCAAACGATATTGTTTATCTAAAGCCTAAACGCAATAGGGCAGATAGATCTAATGAGTATCATATTGTAAAGTCTAATGAAACTATGAGAGATATTTCTCAGAAATATGCTGTAAAACTTAAAAAACTTTACAAGAAAAATCAAATTGAACAAGGAACAGAGCTTGTACCAGGAACACAAATAAATTTGCGAAAACGAAAGAGATAATACTCCATTTTAGTATGTATATGAAAAAAACAATTTTTCAATTTAATACATAAATATTAATCCTGTTAAAATCCTGTAAATTATTTAGTGAGCTTGCTAAATGCGAGTTGATAATTACAAGTAGTGTCTGCAATAACCTTGTTTGCGTATTTAGTACAGCTAAAGATTTTGATTTTTATGAGAGCTTGATAGTTCGACAGGTATCATAACAAGTAAAGTAGATGTCATTTTTTTTATTAATAACAAAACGCCCGAGTGTATTACTCGAGCGTTAGTATTAACCCTAATCAACCATGAAAAAGAGGAAAGTAATTAAATTACTTTACCTTATAAACTGTTTAAAGTGCTAAATGTTGCATTGGTTTGTAGTGAAATATACTTTGTGTCAGAAAAAAAAGACTAAGAGTATCTTAAATGATACATTGCAGAATAATATAACTAAAATTAGCTTGATTTAAACTTAAAGTAATAAAATAACAAGAGTTCGATTTAGTACCGAACTCTTGTATTAACCCCAATCAACCATGAAAAAGAAAACTTTTATCATTATAAAATCATTATAAAATAATGACAAATGTTTTACACAAAAAAACGGAAAGAAATGTTTACAAACAAATTAATATGTTAAAGAATTATTAAAATTCTAGGAAGTATATGGTAAAAATTTAAAAGTTTCTATTTCTGTTTGATTTTGTATTTTATAATCTGTTTTGCGAGTTATTCTAAAACCAGATCTGTTATTTTGGTATATTCGCTGTTTGAACGAACTAGCATTGGTTAAAAATTAAAGAGCCTGAGCTTTGGAGGCTCAGGCTCTTTGTACTAACCCCAATCAACCATGAAAAAGAGAAAAGATAAATCAAATTTGCATTTGATTTACGATACAAAGTAAAGCATTTTTTTATAATAAAAATAATATGTTTTACCAATATTAGATGTACTTAACGATAAAATTGGTCAAATCGAATAAAAATCATATCAAACTCTAAAAAATAATATTAATGTAATTGTTATCCGTATTGTTATTTTTTGTAAATTTGTTAAATGAACAGGAATTTGGACATATTGAAGGTTATTTCTAATAATATTATGCCTGATATCGGTAAAATACTTATTGCAGAACCATTGTTAGATGATTTGTATTTTGGTAGATCTGTTGTGTTTTTAATTGATGAAGTAGATGACTCTTTTATGGGCTTAGTATTGAATAATATTTCTGATATTTTATTAAAAGATGTTATTCACGGTTTTGATAATTCTGAATTACCTCTGTTTGTAGGAGGACCTGTTAATCCGGATGTCTTGTATTATATACATACGAATGAAACTGTAACAGGGGCTGAAAAAATTGCCGAAAATATATATTATGGAGGGGATTAAGATGAAATACGTATGCTGGTGCATAAGGGTTTATTGAATAATACCAATATAAAATTTTTTATTGGTAGTTCTGGCTGGGCTCCAGGGCAACTTTGTCAAGAGATCAGTTTTAATTCATGGTTAGTGAGTAACACACCAAGTGTCTTTTTATTTACTAGTCATTTAGAGATGTGGAGTGAAGCATTAGGCTTTGTTGACCAGCGTTATGAAGTTTGGAAAAATTTTCCGAGAAATCCAGATTATAACTAATATTATTTTATTCGGAGATAATAATAAATAAATCTTCATCTGCCTCTTTCATTTGATATTGTTCCCGTGCAAATTTTTCTAAATCATCTCTGTTAGAGAACAATTCATTGTACTGTGCTTGGTAAACTTTTATTTCTTGTCGAAAAAAATCAGCTTCTTTTTTTAATTCAGATAATTCTTTTAAGTTTTTAAAGCGATAAACTAAATTATATGTGTCAAAAAAACTAACCCACACAATAAATACAAGAATAACAACTAAGTATTTATTTTTCACTAAGGCAATGATAAATTGCCATAATATGGTTAACTTTTCTTTCATTTCAACAAAATTCGGTATTATTAGCTTATTTTCTTGCTATTATTGATGAAAATTATTAACATGTTAATGTTTATTATAGTTTTTATTTAGATAATGGGTTTTAAATAACAAAAAACTTAAATAATGATTATTTTTGTAACAAAAATTTTGTGATGGAAAATAAACAAAACTTATCAAAAGAGCAGCAGCAGATTATTAGTGATCTTTATAGCTCGGATAGTCAGATTGTTCATAAAACAATCAAAAAATTGGGTGATAAAGGGGGGCTATTTATTATTAAGCCATTAATGGATGTGTATTTTTCAAATCCGTCTAAAGAAGTAGTCTTAGCAAGTTTTGATATTGTACGTGATCTTAAAGAATCTAAGGCAGCGAGGATTATTATAGAAAATATCTTAAAATATAAAACTAATGATAGGCTTTCAGATTTTATTTCTGCTCTTTGGCAATCTGCAATTAAATTTGATAATTTAGAAGTATTTGTCGAAATATTCGTTAAGGCTGAAGATACAACAGCTCTCGAAACTGTTACTCTTATTCAACAAAATGGGTATTTGTTAACAGATGAGTCTCGAAAAAAATGTTTAAATATTTTAAAATCTGAAATAGGAGGCTTAAGTGAGTTTAAGAAGGCTCTAGTAATTGATTTGCTTGAAATTTTTGAGTGAGAAAAACTTGTAGGTTTAAAAGTTTAACAATTATCTTGTAACCGCAGTAAACAAACTTTTGTGAATAAAAGTTGTGAGTTTACAAAACTCGTGAAACAGTTTGTCTTATCTCATCAAAGATATTTTCTTTTTCTTTTGTACTCGCTTGAGAAACCGCAGTAATGTATTTATGCTCGATAACTTCTATTCCGCAAAATCCAAAAATACAGTCATGAGTTAATGTGTTTAAAGCGTCTATTCTATTTTTATCTTTTAAAACATTTTTTGATCCTGTTGTATTAAAAATGATAATTTTTTTGTCTGTTAGTTTTGGTATTGCCTTATTTTGGTCAAATTCAAATGCATATCCCTGCACAAACACTCTTTCAATGTAACCTTTTAGAATAGCTGGCATTCCAGACCACCAGATAGGATATACAAAGCATATAAGATCGGCCCATTGAATAAATTTTTGTTCATTCATAATGTCAATAGGAAATATTTCATTATCGATAGACTCAAGATCTTTTTTACTTAATACAGGATTAAATTTTATTTCATAAAGGTCTCTAATAACAACTTCATGTCCGTTATTGTGAAATGTTTCTGCTACAGTATCTTTAATTGCTCCTGTAAAACTATTTTCTTTATAATTTGCGTATATTATAAGTGCTTTCATAATTATATTTTTGGCAAATTTAGTTGATTTTTGGCTAAAAAACGAAAAATAATCTTAATAGTTATAAACAGTTTAAATAAAAAAGCCGCAAATAATGCGGCTTTTAAGTATTTACAATATAATGCTTTAAGATTATTTAAGCTTAAGTTTTTTAGCTATGTTTTTTGGAATAGCATCTTTATGGACAACAATATTCATTGTTTTATATTTAACAAAACTGTCAGAAGCATAAAAATATCCATCATATATGTTATTAGTAGTCCAAGAGTTTTTTACATAATAATATTTAACTCCATTTTGATCCTTAGCTCTACCTGCGATAAGCATTCCATGATCATCGGTAGTTTGGTAATTATCAAAAGCTATTTGTCTCATTTCTTGGGTAATTTCTTTTTCAGCTACTGGTTTTTCAAATTTATAAAGTAAATTATCTTTTTCTCTTTTAGATAATTCTTCCCATTTGGCTCTTTCTAGTCCATCAAGATCTGGGCGTTCTTCTTCAGGCACAATAGCTATTCCTTTTGTCCATTT
>JAQUBO010000247.1 GCA_028686735.1 Bacteroidales bacterium | reverse complement strand
TAAACGACAGATTATTATTCGCAATACCATAATCTACAATGCTTTGGGTTAAAAACGGGAATATAAGTTGAATTAAACTTCCGAAAACCAAGCCAAGAACAAGTTGCCAAATAAGTTTTTTATGTGGCTTAAGATATTTAAACAAAAATCTAAATTTTGTTTTATCAGGTTTCTCGTCAGCTTGCTCATAAAAAGCAGGTGTCGGTTCTAGAAGTAAAGCAATCCCCTGATTTTCGCCGTTTTTTGTAGTACTTGTCCAATGTTTTAGAAACTCTTTTTTTGTGTAAGTGATTTTTGAGGCTCCAGGATCTGCTACATAAACCTTATTTTTATCAATTTTGTAAACCACAACAAAATGATTTTGATTCCAGTGAGCAATAAACGGAGTAACTTTTTCTTTTTCAAGATTTTCAAGAGTAGTTTTAACTCCCATAGTACGCATTCCGATACTTTCGGCCGCATCACTTATTCCCAATAAGGAAACACCTTCGCGGGTAATGTAAGATCTTTGTCTCAGAGTTTGCGAAGTGTACGATTTACCATAAAACTTTGCAATCATGCGAAGGCAGGTAGCCCCGCAATCCATTGCATCAAGTTGGGAGTAGTGGGGGAAATTAGTCATTATTTGCTAAGTGCTTTTTGTTCATGTCTCTTATTTCAATCGTCTGTTCTTCCCATCCGGGATTTTCGGCACGCCATTGTTCAACACTTATCCAGCCGTCTTCACTTTGCCATTTTGCAATGTATGGATTATATTCACATTTTGCAGGTTGCGAATAAAGATTGTTTGGATTTTTTATAAACGCTCTGCAGTCTGTACAGATATGCCTAAATTCACAATCTTGGCAAACATCAATATCATCTTTTTTGATAAACCAGCAATCTTTAAATCCGGGTTTTTCAATTGCTTCGGTAAGTGTTGTATCAGAAATATGTCCATAATGATGTTTCATTGATGGACAGTTTTTGATATAACCATCGGCATCTATGCATATTTTGCGGTTAAGGCAGGTGTTGTGGAGTTGGGATTCGGTAAAATGATTAACGGATATTGCAAAAAACTTTAAATCAATATAACCACATGTGTTCTGGGGATTAAATTCGTTATTAGTATAATTGATAAATGCCATTAAATCTGTGAGTTGCACCAATTTGTTTACAGGTGCTTTATAAACTGTAATATTATCAATTTTTGGTGTAATTTCAATTAATTTTGTACACGAGTCGTAATCGTTGAAAATTGCATAATTTAGATACAAACTAATTGTTCGAAATGATTTGTTATTAGCAAGTTCTATTACTTCAGAAATATAGTTTATGTCTTTGACTTCTTTGTAAAACCTGAGCTGTAAATGACAGCATTGTAGGTTTTCAAGTTGTGCCAATAAATCCATATAATACGTTTTATTGTAATCACGAATATCTATTACAGCATTGCTTATTTTAGATGGGAAATCCCATTCAAGATTAAAATCAAGAAAAAGCGATACTTCGTTCTTTGTTCCAAAATATGCGAATCTATTATCTTGTAAGTGATTTAAGTACTCCTCAATTATTTCTTTATTTTGTTGTCCAAACTCACTAAAAATATCAGCTAATTTCTGATGTTTATTACTTACCAATAAGTTTGCCAACGCATTTGGGATAAAACTAAATTCATTTTGTTGAAAATCGCAAATAGTTGACCTGCAAAAACCGAATGTTGTTAAACAACTGGTTATGGGGATTAAATACAATTCCTTATTCATTATTTATTAAATAAATCTTGTTAATGGTTTATAAAATGAGCGATAAAATGCTTTTTCGTTCTGCACATTCAGTACTGGAACAGATAGTGCATCTTTCATGTCAATTACTATTGCTTTTTCGTGTTTTACAAGAACAATATTATGGTAATTATAAGGAAAATGTTCTTTAATTTTTACTAAATCTATTTTTGTTTCCATCTATTAATGCTTTTGCAATTTCCTTTTCAATATAAAAATTATTTTTCCCACTTAAAAAATCAAATTGTCCAACAGGGTTTACCTCCAAAAACCAATAATTATCATCAGTATCAACCATAATATCTAAAGATCCGCTTTCTAAATCCATTTGCAACATAAATTCATGAAGCTTTTTTCTAATGTCATAAGGTAAATTAAATGGAGTGTGTCTATTGGATTTGTTTGTTGTTCTGATGTCTGTGTAATTTGTATCTATTGGTGGAATAGCAGCGGATACATAAAGTTTTCCTAAAAGATAAAACACTCTTAACTCATACTTTTTTTCAATTTTCTTTTGAAAAAGGGAATAATAAAAGTTTTCTGTTTTAATATCTTGAATTTTTACATCTGTTGTTCCGTGTCCAAAAGTATAGTTGTCATCGTGATATGATAAGTTATCCTGAATATTTTTCGTAATGCAAGATTTGTTTATGTTGATAAATTCTTTTAGAATTTTACTGTTGCGTGTTATTAAAGTTTGAGGAATATTTAAGCCAACGCTTTTTGCCGTTTGCAATGCGATTAGCTTATTTGAGTTGTAATGGCTAATTGTATTGATACGCATTTTGGATTTAAACATATGCTCTATAAAACTCTCCAATGTATTTGTTTCATTAATCAAATGAGATTCTACTTTGTATGGAATATTATTCTCTATTACATTAAAGGAATTTAAATTTGGTAAAGTGAATTTTAAATAACCTCTACGACACCAAATTGTGCTAAAATTATCAAAGTCATACTTTGTATCATTAATAAACAATTCAATTCTTAAATTATCATTCGAAATAATAACATCGCTAACAATATCAATATTGTTTGTGCCAGTGTTCGTCCGAACAAACTCTACTCCGTAATAATTTAACCAAGCACAAACTTTGTCGGTGGAGGTATCATGATGTTGTCCGATTATTAATATCATTCCGCTATTTCTTTTTTTAATTTTTTCTGTTTCTTTTTCCAGGCACGGGCTTCTTTAGTTATAGTTTTCTTAGCCTCTTTATTCATAAAATAAATTCTTTGTCCAAACTTTCGCTTACTTTCTAATATAAAACTATAAAACTTCTCATCTTGAAGAACAATCTCATCAAGTGTTCGCAAATTAAAACTTGGTGTTTCTTCTTGCATCTGCCAAATTCGTTTTTTATGGAAATATTTTGGGCTTTCCATATATAATAATTTGCGAAATTGTTTAGTTTTAAGCTTTTGTTTTAAACTTGGTTTTATATATAAATAACATTGTTTATTAATTTGAAATTCATTACTTCTTAAACCAATTTGAAATCCATTACTTCTTAAACCAATTGGATATCTCCCCTCATGCTGATAATTTGCATCGCTTAACGCACATGCGTATTTACGACTATCAAATTTTCCATTTAAAACAGATTTAAGTAACACATCGAAAATTTGATACCTACCCCTATTGTGCATAAGTATAAGCTCAATGGGTCTCCAACCATGATTACTAATAGTTTCTTCAGAAACATAATCTAATCCTTTTAAAATATCGACAATTTTATAAAAATGTATGGAGTCAATTACGTTAATAGTATCAATTGTAAATTCATTGTAAATGCATCCATACTCTTCTCGACAATTTAGCCTAAATTCTTGATCATATTTTGCAAAATCTTGTAATTGACTTAGAACTGTTGTGTCAAATATAGCTTGGGTAGTATCAATAACTAACTGAACGCTTTCCCATGAATCAAGTTCTTGATATTTAGAGTCTTCAAGATACCTATTCTTATTGCCAGTTTTTAGAATCATTAAATACACATATTTTTTTATATTATCATCATTATATGGATTTAAAAATTCACACTTCAAAGCAAAATTTAAATCCTGTGCAAAAGGATGTTCAATATAAGTAAATGCTTTTTCGTATAACTTAGCGGCATTTTTAAAATTCCCTTTTATAATTTGATTCTCAGCTTTATAAACAAAATGATAATACTTACTTATTGAATCGTTTGGTGAATTATCTTTGATATTAGCTAATGATACTATTTGCTTGTTTTGAGAATACAATGTGCCTGTACTATAACAACAAGCTATTACTATTAAAACCACTAAAAATCTAAAAAATACTGTCATATACATTGTTTAATATTAAAAACGTTACCTAAAGAATGATATTGCTATTTCATTATGTAGCAATAAATAAAAACCTTAGGTAACGCTTATCCAAATAATTTATTATCCCAAGCCAATATTTGTATCCTTTAATTTAGCAGGACAAGCCATGTCCTTACCATCCATAAACTGGATACCTCCAGATGTAACGTTACCATCAGCATCATACTCCCTGTTATCCCAGTCCTCTGACCAAGTTACAGTTCCACCAGAGCCTAGGTCTGCCTCCCCTGCACCTGATGCTGTGTAACCTGGACATGCACCACCAACAAGCATCCCCAACTCATTTTTTTCGATTTTCTCGAATTTTTCTTGATTTAATTTTTCAAATTTCATAATAAATAATTTTTTAATTAGACATAATGTGAATTATCACACCACAAATCTAAAGCATCCCACTGCCATATATTGTCAGTGGGCAAAATATTTTGAGAAAAACCTCCTTTTATGTTTTTCATGTCTATATTTTCAGAGTTTTTCGGAAAGAATTTTATTTTTAAACATCCTTCAATTTCATATTTG
>JAQUBO010000246.1:1605-4667 GCA_028686735.1 Bacteroidales bacterium | reverse complement strand
CTACACACAATTCTCCAAAGGGTTTTGCTTCGCCAGTTGCAATTTTAGCAACAGTTTTATTTACCGAAAGCCCAAACGATATTGGTAATCCTGTATTTGTTACTATATCGTTTTTTAATTCTTTTGCCCATTTATTGCTTCCATAAAACTTATCCATTCCAGAAATATCAATATAATGTTCATCGATGCTTGCTTTTTCGTAAGTAGGAGATTTTTCTGCAACAATATCTGTTACGATTTTCGAGTATCGAGAATAAACTTCCATATCTCCACGAATAAAAACAGCATCGGGACATAAATATTTAGCCATTTTAGCAGGCATTCCAGATCTTACACCAAAATGTCTTGCCTCATAACTGCAAGATGAGACTACACCTCTATCTGAACCTCCTCCAACAATAACAGGCACTCCATTTAGTTTATTGTTTTCTAATCTCTCTACAGAGACATAAAAACTGTCTAAATCAATATGTACAATGGTTCGAGAACTCATAATGATTATAATATAATCTAAATGTGAATTACAATATAGGTATAAATTTATTATAATGTAATGATTTTTATAAAAAGAAATTAACATATAAGTTTATGTTCGATTTTTTAACTCATTTTATGGGATTTACTATAATCTAACTTAATAAAGTGCATAAATTTGAATGAATTTATGCAGTAAAGTGCATATATTTTAATGAATTTATGCAGTATAGTGCATAAATTTGATAAAATACTTGCATTATGATTTATAATTGCTTATTTTTGTAAAAACTCAAGTTATGTTTAATAGACAAATAGAGCATCGAATTAAAGCAGCATTTGACTTAAATAAAGTAGTTGTTTTGCTTGGAGCCAGAAGAGTTGGTAAAACCACTCTGGTAAAGGAAATAATTAATGATTTTCCTGATTCAAGATATATAAATTGCGAGTTGCTGGAAAATAGTGAATTATTACAAACAACTAATTCTGAGAAACTTTTTTCGTTTATTGGTTCCTATAAATATATAATTTTTGATGAAGCTCAAAGTATTCCTAATATTGGAAATGTTTTAAAAATCATTCACGATACTTTCCCAGAAATAAAGATTATCGCAACTGGCTCATCTGCTCTAAGTCTTCAACAAGAGTCGGGAGAACCTCTTACAGGACGATCTCGTTTTTTTTATATGACCCCATTTTCGTTTAGTGAGCTTGTTGAAAATGAAGATCTGCTTGCAGCAAGTTCAAAACTTGAAAATATTTTAAGATTTGGCACATACCCAGAAGTTTACAATAAACCTGAAGACTTTGCTATTGAAGAGTTGGATAATATTGCATCAAACTATCTTTATAAAGATGTTCTTCAATTTGAGAGGTTAAAAAAACCTGAAATCTTGTATAATCTTCTAAAGTTACTTGCATTTCAAATTGGAAGCGAAGTCTCATTAAATGAGTTATCAAATAAACTTAATGTGCATGTTAATACTGTAAAACGCTATCTCGAATTACTTGAGAATAGTTTTGTGATTTTTGGCTTATCAGCTTTAAGCAATAATCCAAGAAATGAAATTGGGAAAAACAAAAAGTATTATTTTTACGACTGTGGGATTAGGAATTCAATCATTCGCAATTTTAATCCTCTTACTTTTAGGAATGATGTTGGGCATCTTTGGGAGAATTATTTCATCTCAGAAATGCAAAAAAACAAGTTCAATTCCGGAAAAATTGGAAATTCCTATTTTTGGAGAAACTATCAAAAGAAAGAAATCGATTATATTGAAGAATATGGGGGAGAACTAAAGCTTTTTGAATGTAAATATAATCCTGACAGAATGGCGAAAATCCCTATAGATTTTGAAAATAATTATTCATCATACACTTTTAATGTTGTAAATTCAGATAACTATTGGAAGTTTCTTAAACAATAAAAAATCTCAACTGACTTAGATTATTTTAAGCTTACAACAGAACTAAATTTCGGCAACAATAGCCTCTTTGCTGCCGAAATTTAGAATTATAATTAGTAAAAACACATTAAAGTATTCAAATTTATATATTTACTCAATTGCTAATTTTTGAACAGTTCTGCTAGCTTCTGATTCTATCTCAATTAGATATAAACCACTTGCAAAGCCACCAAGATTAACTCTAATTTCATTACAATTCTTAGCTTGAAACATTAACGTACCTAAAAGATTATAAATAGATAAGTTGGAAATCTTTTTGTCATAAGAAATAGAGACAAATTCTGAAGCAGGATTTGGATAAACTGATAAATTCGCTTTTGTAACCAAGTCAATTCCAGAAATTGCTGGCAATGTCATTTCAAACACCCAAATATCAGGCACTCCATAATATGTGCCAGTTTCGCCAAAATATGGCGAAGTTTTATCACCACTTACCTCACTAGTTGAAGTTCCAGTACAAATTAAATTATCATTATCAGGGTTAATAATAATTCTAGCCCCACTTTCAAATCCCATACCTCCAATAGTTTTATCCCACAAAACTTCTCCATTATCATTAATGCAAACGAACCAAAAATCAGTTTTATAAAGAATTTCATCACCTACATCCCATACAAATCGAGGATCCTCTGTTTTATCGAAAGAAATAGGAGAGTTTGAGATACCGGCAATTAGTATTTGGTTATCATTTCGAACTATTAAATCCCCAGCCGCATCTCTACCTACACCTCCAATAGTTCTATCCCAAATAATATTTCCCTCAAAATCTAGTTTAAGAATCCAAAAATCTGATTCACCAAGACTATTTTCAGTTTTGTCCCCTGAAGCATCTCCTGAATTACTTGTCGCACAATATAAATAAGAATCAGATAATGCAATTGACATGCGTTGTCCTTCAGCATCATTACCAATTGTTTTATCCCAAATTAACTCACCCGTTTCAGCATCAATTTTTAACACCCATGAGTCAAACCTTAAATATTGACTATTATAAGCATCTTGAGACTTTTCATAGCCAGCATTTGATCTAGATTTACCAGAAATATAAATCACATTATTTTCGTAATCATAAGCAGCATCATCTATTAGGTCTATATCAGTTCCACCATAAGTTTTATCCCA
>JAQUBO010000246.1:0-1505 GCA_028686735.1 Bacteroidales bacterium | reverse complement strand
ATTATTGTTTTTTTTAGTTTAACATTCTACGAATATATAATATAAGTCCATCAATATCAAAAAAATCAAATGTTGTTTTTAAATAATTATATGTATGTATGTATGTATGTATGTATGTATGTATGTATGTATATCAACTACACAATGCCCTTATTCCACAAAACAAGCGACTAATTCATCAATATTTATAAGATAAAGCATTTGTTCGGCATTTACGCTTTGTAGTGCTGATTTTATTGTGGAGAGTTCATATTTACAATCAATAACGGCATTTTCGATTACTGAAATATCGCCATTACAGAAGAAATCGCCAAAAATTGAACATGTTTTGATAATTCCATTCTCTACATTTAATTGAACTTCGACTTTACCACCGTCAAAACGATTTGATTTTGTCATATTAAATTTTGGCGAATTTCCGAAATTCCATTCCCATGTAAGGAATTTTTCTTTTTCAATTTTGTAAATTTCTTCTAAATCGGCTTCACTAAGTAATATATGCTCCATATCTCCTTTAAGGATCGATATCATAGTATCGCGAAATGTCAATGAATCCATATCTTTTGTTAGATAAGGTCTAATGTTTGTTACACGTTCGCGAACAGATTTAATTCCTTTTGAGATTATTTTTTCGTCAGTAACATTAAGCGACCTCACAAGATTATCAAGATTTGTATCAAACAAAATTGTTCCATGATGTAAAAACCGATTTTTCATTCCGAATTGAGCATTTCCAGAGAATTTTTTACCTGCAACATGCAAATCATTTCTTCCTGAGAATTCTGCCTTGATTCCAAGTTTGTCTAAAGCGTCAATAACAGGTTTTGTGAAATCCCTAAAATCTTTTACCTGCCCAGCATTTTTCCATGTAATAAAACTAAATTGCCAGCAATCGGGGTCGGTATAAACTGTTCCACCGCCACTATGTCGGCGATTGATATTAATATCATTATCTCTAACAAACTGCGAATTTATTTCTTGAATTGTATTTTGAAAACGCCCAATCATAAGCGTTGGTTTGGTTCTCCAAAACATAAAATATTCGTCATCAAACTTAGGGTTTTTCATAACATACTCTTCCACTGCAAAAGCAAGAGTTCCCCTCATCTGATTGTCAAATTCAATAAATTTCATAGTTGTTGTTGTTTAAGTTTTTAATACAGTTTTATAAGGAGCAATTCCTGATAACATTTTTACATGGTTCTATTTATTATTTTGTAATTCCTTTATTCCCTCTAATGCGTTATATGATGATCGCACATAAGGTCCTGATGCCACATATTTAAAGCCTTTTTGCAATCCAGTAGTTTTGTATTTTTCAAAAATCTCAGGAGACACATATTCTTTTAGGCTAACATGGTCATGCGAAGGCGGCAAATACTGACCAATGGTAAGCATATCGCAGTTAATATTTATTAAATCATCAAATAATTTATAAATCTCATCTTTAGTTTCTCCCAATCCTAACATAATTCCCGATTTTGTGTAAATATCAGATGCCTGTT
>JAQUBO010000058.1 GCA_028686735.1 Bacteroidales bacterium | reverse complement strand
ATTATTGTGATAAAAAAAGTATGCGTTTGCCCTGACACTTTTTTATCTTTTTTTGCAAATATTAAAAAAAGTTGTATATTTGTGGAACAAAATTTGTTCTTCTGCGTAAGAACAATTATAAACTAAAAAAGAAAGGAGAACATATATCGATAAAACTTTTACCCTGTAACTTTAAATAGAATAGTTATGAATTTGCAAAAAAGCACTGATCAAGAATTGATTGAAAGATTCATTAAGGGTGAGAAAAGATGCATCGAAATTCTTATTTCACGTCATAAACAAAAAGTTTATTCTTATATCCTTATTACCGTAAAAAACACTCATGTCGCTGACGATTTATTCCAAGAGACATTTATAAAAGTTATTAATTCGCTAAAAGCTGGAAATTATACTGATAAAGGTAAGTTTATTAGTTGGGTAATACGAATTGCCCATAATATAACAATAGATTATTTTAGAAAAGAGAAAAACTTAAATACATACTCAAACGATAATCACGAAGTTGATTTATTCAACAATGAAAAATTCTCGGATGAGAACATCGAAGATCGTTTAATTGGAGATCAAATTGTAAATGATGTGCGTATGCTAATAGAGTTTCTTCCTGATGAACAAAAACAGATCATTATGATGCGCCATTATGGTGGCATGAGCTTTAAAGATATAGCAGAACAAACCAACGTAAGTATTAATACAGCTCTTGGAAGAATGCGATATGCACTGATTAATCTTCGCAAAATAATCGAAGAAAAAAACATTGTGTTAACTAGATAACAGCATTTTACACATTTAATACCTTAACCAAAGCACTTTTATTAGAGGTTTGCAAAATTTTGCACTCTTCCAAATACAAAGATTAAGCTACAGTAAATTATAAATACGAATTAAAAAACATTAATTACAGTTTTCAAATAACACAAAAAAAACGGGGTACTAAAAGCACTCCGTTTTTATATAATTTTTATCTTTATTATCTCAATCAATTGTAACTTTAAGTCCTTTGTCAATAAGTGTAATTCTCATAGGCTTTAATGATTTATAATCTCCCTTTTTAATATCACATTTCCCTTTGTGATGAGTAATAAAGGCACATTGCTCTGCTTGAATAATGTCATGATCACAAACTTCTATAAGGCAACTAATAACATAGTCAAAAGTATTAGTATTATCATTATATAGGATAAGATATCTGTCCTTATTAATACCAAAATCTTCTTTTTTAGAAGGCTTTTTTATATTTTGATTCTCTTTCATATAATACAAAAATACGCATTATTCTATTATAAAGTATTTATAAACTTTTATATTTCCAATAATTATAAAATCGTCCTAAAAACATATATTAGCGACATAAGTTTTAGCTTCAAAACGCACAAGAGACTATTTTAGCTCATCAATCAATCGGGCACGAGCAACATCAATTCGTTTTCCATTAACATAAGCAACTATAAAGGCATCTTTTATTCCGGCAGCAATAACATTATTTAGCTCAGATCTTGCATCTACATAATTAGAAAACAATCCTATTCTATACAAAATAAGATTATTATTTGTTAACCTGACTAACTGATTATTTCCAGCCATTCGACGAAAAGAATCACGAATAAAGACATTTACATCATCTCTAAAAACTCCTATTTGAATATAATATTCTACAATCGGAGCAGCATTTACGTCTATCGTTTCGTCTGCATCATAAACTATATTTTCCACTACTTCGGCTGGCTCATCTTGTTGTATTACAGGAATTTGCTCGTCAGGAATATTAAGAGTAATTTCATCTTGAGGATTTTCGAGATTTGCTAATATATTTCGTGCATCATTTAAGTTAATTTTTTCACCATTGCGATAAGCAACAACAAAAGCATCCGCAATACCCAGACGTCTAATCTTATTTTGTTCATCAATTGCAGTATTTATATTATAATATCGTCCAAAGGTATGACGAACTAAATTACCAGCATAATTGTGATACATTATTGGGTCCAAACCATAAAGCCTATCTGCCCCCAGTTGATTTGCATAAACCCCAATTTGAACACAAAAGAAAACTCCAGATGTTTCAGTCAAATTTCGTGTTTCGAAATTATTAACTAATGCATTCCTATTTTCTTGATTACCGTCAACAATAAGTAATTCTTCTCCTACTTGAGTTTCTTGTTCTTCGATTTCACGTGCTTCATAAAGCGATAATCGTTGTCCATTATAATAAGCAACAATAAAAGCATCATTATAACCCATTGCTTGTATATTTGGCAAACTGTTGCCAGCATCATTATATCTCCTAAAATTACCAACTATATATCGAACTAAATCAGAATTAGGAATAGTTTCCCAAAATATTGGTTTCATTCCTTTAATCTCGTTATTCGCAATTTTGCCGTTAAAGACAGCAATTTGAATTCTGTAATACAAACCTTCGTAATTAGGAATCTCCGTTATAGGATTAGCATCTGAATAAAAGCTACCAGCATTTACATCAAATAAATTTTCAAACTCAGAATTTACGAAGGATTCGTCTATTCTATCGGTAACATCTACGTCAATCTCATCTTTTTCATTATTGTCTTCTACAACTACAATAATATCGGTTTCTACAATATTCTCATTTTCTCTAATAGGATCATTAGTATCATCAATATTATTAGTTAAAACTATACTAGCAGTATCTAAGTGTGGCTGAGTTTCCGAAGATATAACATCTACAGGGTCTGGAGTTTTAACAGACCGATAATGAGTCACAACAAGAGCATCAGTTTCTATTCCTTTTGATTTAAGGTAATTAGCAGCGTTTAGTATATTTACACCTTCAACACTTAATCGCTCAGCCTTTTTGTAAGTATCAACTATATGTGAGTCTGCCATTTTTGCCTTAGATGTAATAATAAGCTCAAAAAGTGCAATAGATTCAGTAATTTTGTCTTCCGACTCTGACTTAAGGCTATCGCTAACAGCAGTAATTTTATTATTTGCAGATACAGATTTATAATAATAGTCGTCAGCAAAATTATTTTTTATACTTAAATAATCTTTACTATATCCAGCCCAAAGTTTAAGCTGTTTTAAATATTTTTTATTTTCTTTTTTTAGTTCATTTTGGAGCTTTTTATACTCTTTACTAGAATTAGAAAACTGCATTTTAGATTTAATATCACCAATTTTAATTTCATGAGTTTTTATTTTAGACTCAACACTCACAATATTATAATCTAATTTTTCTAATTTTGATAAAGTTTCTTGATCATAATCATATTCATATTCGTAATTACCCTCATTAGTAAACTCTCTTATTTCCGTTAAGTCAGAGCTCTCTAAAGGCTCTATTGCAACAGGTGTGGTTGTTTCACTGACTACACCTACATTCCGAATATTTGCTGCAAGAACGTCATTATTAGCCTCCAACACAGCTGAACTGTAAATATTAATAATTGCATTTTCAAGATTAATTGCATCAAGATGCTTTTGATTTAAGTCTTCGACAGAATAAAAATTACTATACTCCACAATAGAACTACGCAACTCAACTTGCATAAGCAATAAACTATCAAGAAGTTTTTTATTATAATTAGATTTTAATAACTTATTAATACCATTTAATTCTGTAATTATTTCGTTTGTTATTTCACTATAAATTATCAATTTGTCTATTTGATTTTCTTGCTCGTACCTTAATTCAGCATTTAATTTCTCAAGTTTCTTCTTATTATCAATATTATTTATTTCAGATTTTATTTTGTTAATATTATCTGCTATTTTATCAATTTCTTGTTTTTGCTTTGCTTGTTGTTGTATATTTATTTTTATCTGCCCATCATAATTTACAGAGTCTAATTTTTTCAAAAGCCTACTCTCTTCAGCTATCGGTTTAGGTGTCTCAGTTGGCTGCTCTATGGTCTCTACAATTTGGTCATCTAATTCTTTTTCAGGTTCATGCCGATTTAAAGATGTACTATACGAATAGAGAAGTTCTATTTTATTATCAAGTTTAATTTCGTAATTTTCAGTGTATTTTTTGTCATCATTAATAATTTCAAAAGCATAAGCATAGTGTTGGTTTGCTAATTCAAGATTTTTGCATGCTTCGGCAAGATTTTGCATTTTTTCTAACTGATTTTGAGTTTCTTCGGACAAAAATTGCAAATCAGCCGCTTTTTGTTTAAGATTTTTAACGCTATCAACCTGCTCAACAATACTTTCTTTTACATTTGACAGATTTTCAAAAGCTTCACTATAAATACTAATCTTCTCATAATTATCCAATATTTTTTTGTTTAAAAAGCCTATATTTTGTTTAATGGTAATGTCAAATAGTTGATTTGCCTCTTCAATTATTACATTGCTTTGTCTTTTTTCCTTCTTAATTTCTGCTTGTTTATAAAGCCTTTCTACTTCTTTAAACTTATCTGTAATATCTTTTATTTCCTTCTGATTATCTACTTCATTAATCTCATTCAAACTCAAGTCGAGTTTCTTAAGGATATCTTGATTAGGAGTTTCATCAACAAGAATTTCACTCGCTTTAAGTTTTTCTATTTTATGCATTATCAGTTTATCTATTTCTGATTTCATACCTTCAAGATAAAGTATTGGTGGCATATTTTCACTATCCCCCAGCACTTTTAAATCACTTATATCATTAGCAAGATGTTGGGACTCTTCGATTAGTTTTTGTGTTTCTTGCACCTCCAGTTGATTTTCCACACCTGGGGAAGAGTTTTTATATTGTTCAAAATCTTGAATATAGCTATTAATTTCTATTGGTGTTTGCGAGTTTAGATATGATGTAATTTTATCGTTATTCTTATTAATTTCTGCCTTACATCCATTAATTTCTGCAATTATATTTCGCTTTTCTGAGTTATTGGCAGCTTTATCAAATTTAACTTCTAAATCTTTAATCATCTCTTTTATAGAGTCATTTTTAAATATCAATTCGCCAGTTTGTAATGCATTTTCCGATAAAATATCTTCGTATTTATCTGTATATAATTTTGTGTCAACAAATATTTTCTCAAGACCAGCATCTATGATATCAGAGCTCACATATAAAATGGCTTCAAGATTTAAGTCTTTAGAGTAGTATTTTGTATCGGACAATATTCTATCTTGCTGGTTTGCAAGCTCTTTCAAAGAGTTTTGCGAAATATTTGTTTTTAACAGATCAATCTCATTATTATTTTTCTCTAGTTTAAAATCAGGATTATAAGTTAAATTCTCTTCTATTTCGACTAAATTATTATTTACAATCTTTATTTTATTATCAATTTGCTTAACTTCATAATCTAAGAATTCCAGTTGTACCTCATTTCCTTTAATTTGTGTAATCAGATCTATTTTTGCATTTTCTAATGCTTTAATATCATACACATATCTTTCTCTCACATTATAATCTTTTTCTTTTTTTGCAAGATTAAGTTTTAGATTAATTTTTTTATTAAACTCACTTAATTTTTCCAACCCGTCCAATAATCTCTGATTAAACACATCAAGTTTTTCCAATTTCACGTTTTTTTCGGACAGTAATCTTTTATTATAAATATCGACAGGAGCGCTAATATCTATATTTTTAATTTCGTGAGATAGCCTAATTATTTGCTCCTTAATATTTTTTTCGTGTCCTGATAATCCACTCAATATATCAAGCTCATTTTCATAATAATTCGATAATGTAATCAACTGATTTGCCTTATCATAATAGAAATTTGCCAAATCAAACATTTCAGTTGCGATATTTGATTTTTCTAGAAATATCACATAAAGGCTGTCAGCTTTTGCTTCTGCATCAGGCTTACGATTATTTTTCAAATTCGTAATCTCATTATTAATTAATTTACTATCATTCAAATTTAATTGACAAATTTGATAAATTGCTGAAGCATATTCAATATACTCTTGAGCAAGAGATTTTTTCTCGTCAATTAATTTATAAGATTTATCTAAGTTTAATTCGTTTTTATTTACTGTATCACCAATAGCAACTATCTCTGTTCTATACTGGCTAGTATCAATCATGCTATTTGCTCTAATTTCCTGTCTTTTAGTTAATTCTGCAATTGCCGTAGGTTTAACGGTTAAGCTAGCTTGTTTATATACCTCATCAATACTAACAATATGACGAGCCAAGAGTTCTTTTTCGAGCAATATTCTATAAACTCCAATTTGTCCGCTTTTAGACTCTCTAGTCGAAGCAAAAAAAGCAGTTTCGCCATATCTATCAACCGCATACATAATATCATCATAAGGAGTATTAATAGGAAAATCCAGATTTTCTGGCACAGACCACGAATTATCTGAAGCATTATACTGACTTTTAAAAATATCATATCCCCCAATGCTATTATGTCCTTTAGATGAAAAATACAAGGTTTTACCATCATCACTTAAAAACGGGTACGCCTCATCATACGCAGTGTTTATGTTTTTAGATAATAATTGAGGTTCTGACCAAGCATCTTTGATTTTATGACTTATATATATATCCAAACTATTTTTACGACTATTACCATAACTACTCAATAGTACCACATTATTTGTCGTTGAGATATACATTAAATCAGATTGATCAATTCGTTTATCTATCTTAGTTTTAAACTCGTCAGTTTTAACAATTATTTCTCCTCCAAAATCTGATAGTTCATACGAATAATAAAAATTTTCAAGTGATGTTTGTTTATTACTTATTACTTCAAGTTCATAAGCATATCGAATTAAATCTTTCCCACTTTTTGCTTGATTAATGAATTTGTCCACATCGTATTTATTCCAAATTTTAGCTTTAGTACTCATTTTAAATTTATTATAATGAGCAATTGCATTATCAAAATCATATAAATACTGATACCCTAATCCAATATAAAAATTAGCTTCAGGGATTCCTTTTCCAACAGCAAAATTAAGGTAATCGATAGCTTTTTTAATGTCTATATTCTTATTTACCATTGAGGCTCCATAAACAAAATTAAAAACTGGTTCTCGAGGATACAAGCTCAATAATTGCGAAAAACCTTGTAAAGAAGCAGTAAAGTCTTTTTCATTAAATGCCTCTAAACTATTTTTAAACAAGTCTTTTTCATTAGGTGTCATCTCAACATTTGGCTTAAATTGAGCATAGCCACTAGTAACTGCTAAAATCAGCAACAAAAATAAGAAGAGTATGTTTTTTGTCTGTTTCAATTCGTAAAATAAACCTTAAAAATAACTAAAGTTTAAGTAATATAGAAAAAAAAGTTTCTAACAAGTAATAATTTACCTCAAATACGGCATAAAATTTAGCCAAATTTGATTAATTTTCAGCTAAAAAACAGAAAAACAAGCTCAATACCAACTAAGAAATTTAATCCCATTATTACCACATACAACATAAAAAATATATTTGAAATCTTATAAGCTTTTTCTCAAGCTTTAAGCAAATAACAATAATGTATATTTAGTAAAAGAAATATTTGTTCACTATAATTAATTTTTTGAACTATTTGCTTATTTTATATGCCTTAAAAATTCATTATAAAACCAAAAATAATAATAACTTTGCTTTTAAAAAGGAATAAATATCATCTAATTCCGCTTATTACAAATAATTAACATAAAGTGAAGTACTAAAAAATGGATAAAAGACTGCAAGAATTTAAGCGTTTACTAGACATCATGGACGAGTTACGAGAGAAATGTCCATGGGACAAGAAACAAACAAATCAGAGCCTACGAACCTTGACAATAGAAGAAGTGTATGAACTTGCCGAGGCCATAGCCGAAGAAAACAATAATGAGATTAAAAAAGAGCTTGGAGACATTCTTCTTCATATAGTATTTTACGCTAAAATTGGTGAGGAAAATTCAAGTTTTAATATTGCTGAGGTTATTAGTGGAATAAATGAAAAATTAATATACCGACACCCACACATTTTTGGTAACACAAAAGCACAAACAGCAAAAGATGTAGAAGAAAATTGGGAGCGATTAAAACTTAAAGAAGAAACAAAAAAAACTGTTCTTGGTGGTGTCCCCAACGGCTTACCAGCACTAATTAAAGCTCACAGAATTCAAGATAAAGCCAGAGGAGTAGGATTTGATTGGGACGAAAAAGATCAAGTTTGGGATAAAGTTTTAGAAGAGTATAACGAACTAATGCAAGAATTAAAAAGTGGCTCACAAGCAGATATTGAGAATGAATTTGGAGATTTCTTTTTTTCGATAATTAATGCTGCACGACTGCACGGAATTAATCCTGAAAATGCTTTAGAAAAAACGAACAAGAAATTTATAAAAAGATTTAATTATCTCGAACAACAAACTATTACGCAAGGGAAAGATCTTAAAGACATACCACTTAAAGAAATGGATGCTATTTGGGAAAAAGCAAAAAAATGGGACTAAAACCACAAATTATATAATATCTCAAAAAAAACACTAAATTAATTGTGATATTTTTAGGAACATATATTTTACCATCAACAGAGTTTTTTTTTTACATCTGCATTATATTTGTAACAGTAAGTTTCATAACACAAATCGCATTTCACACAATAATTAATCTAAAACTTACAAAAGCACAAGCCAAATTTAATAAAAGACTTATTACTGCCCCCCCTTTTGTTTCAATTATTATTGCAGCAAAAAACGAAGCCCATAATCTAAGTAATTTTTTGCCTAAAGTACTAGAGCAAAGTTATCCAGCATTTGAGGTAATATTAGTTAATGATGGCTCATCAGACAATACCACAGAAATATGCAGTACACTCGGTAAACAATTTAAGAATTTAAGAATTATACATCTAAAAAAATCAAATGGAAAAAAGCGTGCCCTTACCAAAGGGATATTAGCAGCAAAAGGAGACTATCTACTATTTACCGATGCAGATTGTTTTCCTGCAAGCCCAAATTGGATAAACGGAATGATTTATCAATTCTCTAATAAAACAGATATTGTTTTAGGTTATGGAGCATATATTAGCCAACAAGATTTTTTATCTGAGTTTATTAGATACGATAGTTTTTTTATTGCCACTCAATATTTCTATGCAGCAAAAATAGGAAAAGCATATATGGGTGTAGGCAGAAATATGGCTTACAAAAAATTGATTTGGGAAAAAGTTAAAGGTTTTGATCAGCACCTAGACATTGCTTCAGGAGATGACGATTTATTTATTGCCGCAGTTGCTAATAACAACAATACGAATATTTGCATCAACAAAGATGCTTTTACCTACTCTACACCTTCTCCAACTTTAAAAGATTTCTTACACCAAAAAACAAGACATATTTCAACATCAACACAATATTCTGCATTTGCCAAAACATTTTCCAGCATAGAAATGATTAGTCGATCTATATTTTATCTTACAATTTTATGTTTATTATTTAGTCAAGCCATATTATTGGCATTATCATTAGCATTATTAAGGCTACTATTAGTGTATTTAGTTGGTAAAAAAACACGCAAGCTATTTAATATTCATATCTATTTTTATTATTTTGTTTTATTTGATACATTTGCACCAATTTTTTACTTGGTAGTATTTTTATCTAATAAATTTAGATTTAACAACAAAGAATGGTAAAACGCAGTAATTTTACATCAAAAGCACAAAAAGATCTTCAAATCATTGAACTTGCACTTCAAGGAGAAGAGCGAGCTTATACAGAGCTGTTAGACAGATATCAAGACTCTATTTATTTTCTCTTATTAAAAAAAATAGGTAACGAAAATGATGCAGAGGATTTAACAATGGAGACTTTTGGTAAAGCGTTTAACAACCTACCTCAATATACACCTGTTTATGCCTTTAGTACTTGGCTTTTTAGAATAGCGATTAATAATTGCATCGATTTTGTTCGTAAAAAAAGAAGCCGACCAGTAGCTTTTGACTCTGGAATTGACTTTCACGACCCAGACAACTCAAGTTTTAAAAGTAAAACCTTAAATCCTGAAGAACTAGTAATTAAAGAACAAAAAGCGATAGAAGTACGTAACATGATTAGGACACTAAAGCCCAGATATGCCCGACTAATAGACTTACGTTACTATCAAGAATTTAGCTATGAAGAAATTGCAGCAGAAATGCAGATACCAATAGGCACAGTTAAAGCACAGTTATACAGAGCACGAGAACTTCTTGCCCCATTAGTAAACGCCAAAAGTGATCATATATAATGTCATCATCGCTTAAAACCTATTTCCCAAACATTACACAATCCCAATTGGAAAAATTTGACCAATTAATAGTTTTGTTTAAAGAATGGAATGCAAAAATTAATTTAATAAGCCGCAAAGACACAGAGCATCTTTACGTAAGACATATATTACACTCATTATCAATTGCTAAACACTTTAGTTTCCAAAACGGCACAAATATTATTGACATTGGAACAGGTGGAGGTTTCCCTGGCATACCACTAGCAATAATGTTTCCAAATGCAAACTTTGATTTAGTTGACAGAATCGGCAAAAAAATTATTGCTGTTGATGATATATCTAAAAAGCTTGAGTTAACTAACGTAAGAGCCATAAAGACAAAAGCAGAAAATCTACCTGCGAAATATGATTTTGTTATTAGCAGAGCCGTTACAGCATTTCCAAGTTTCGTTAATATTAGCTCAAAGCTATTCAGAAAAAATGATAAAATAACTAATTCTGGTATAATTTATTTAAAAGGAGGTGATTTTAGCCATGAAATCGCTCATTTTCATGAAATAGAAGTTTTTAATATCAATCAAATTTTTAAAGATGATTTTTTTGAGACTAAAAAAATAATATACTTACCTATTAATATATAACAATGCGACATAAACACATAATCGCACCATATTTTACCAATCTAAACCGCCAATAAATTTACTTATCAATTGCTAATCGACAAAAAAAATAAAATATTTTTTTGTTTCATAAATAAAAATACTATTTTTGCAGTCCAATAAAAGAATTATAACGATAAAAAAAGATAAAAAATGAAAAGGACATTTCAACCTTCAAATAGAAAACGAAGGAATAAGCACGGTTTCAGAGAAAGAATGGCCACAGTTGAAGGTCGTAAAGTCTTAGCAAGAAGAAGAGCTAAACGTAGAGCAAAATTAACTGTTTCTGACGAAGGTCGCCACAAAAGATAATTATTAACAAATCAATATTTATTAAACTGTTTGCATATATGCAAACAGTTTTTTTTTAAAAAAAAAGTAAAAGAACCTTTGTTATAACAAAACTATATATATCTTTGTAGTGATAAAATTATGTTTAATTAATACATTTCAATTATGAAACACCTAACGATTATGATTTGTGCTGTACTCATTTCAGTGGGGGCTTTTGCACAAGAAGAGGTGGACATGCTCTCCAAACGTGGAGAAATGATCTTACCTCAACAGGGAGAAATGGCTTTAGGTATAGATGCGATGCCTATACTTGGTTATTTCGGAGACTTATTCAACGGTACTATAGGAAATACTACCAATTTTGGGTTTATTAACGGTCTATATACTGGAAACACGCTTTATGTAAAGTATTATCTTCAAGATCAGGTTGCCATTCGTGGAGCTGTTCGTATTGGGATGGCAAACGGAATTGACAACGAATTTGTAACAATGAACCAACAAATTCCTGACCCATTAGTCCAAGTTACTGACAAGTACGTAATAAATTCTACTAACATAGGAGTTGGTGGAGACTACCTAATGTACAGAGGTAAGGGGCGTGTACAAGGTTACTTTGGTGGAGGTGCTTTTGTAAATTACAACACCTGGAAAGAGACCTTTACTTATGGAAATCCATTCACAACTGAATTCACGTCTCCAACATGGTACGACTTTGGCTTAGGCACTCAAGTTACAGGTAGCGAAAGAACTCTAGAAAACTTCAACAATACTTCGCTAGGCATTACCCTAAAAGGTGTTATTGGTGTTGAGTATTTCTTCGCACCAAAAATTTCAATTGGTGGTGAGATGGGACTAGGTTTTAGTGCTGAAAGAGACAAAGGTTATACTACTGTTGAACGCTGGACAGGAACCGAAATAGAAGTAGAAACAACCGAAGTTGCACGTGACGGACTTATAGGAGTTGATAACTTTACATCAGGTTCGCTATTTATTATGTTCCATTTTTAATATTTAATGAAAAAGAGTATAAATTTAAAATTTTAAAATTATGAAAAATATCATTTCAATTTTGTTAGTCGCCACTCTTGGCGTATTGTTAACCTTCACAGGTTGTAAAGAAGAAGAAACCGTTACAGAACCACTACCAATGGTTACCGTTTCTGGTACTGTTAAAGCAGACATGAACTTAGCCACTGCTGGCTTGGAAGCTGTCCCTAACGGAACAAAAATTGTTTTCCGCATCAACTCTCAAGATTTAGTACAAACCCCTATCGCTGGTTATACTTATGAAGTACTACAGTATGAAGCAATTGTTACAGATGGTAAATACACAATCCAATTACCTACTACTGTTCACACAGCCGTTCCAGTAGTGATAACCCCTGTAGATTTTCAAGCTAACCAAACTCAAGCTGACAACTCTTTTAAAGAAGTTACGTACACTGGTTTTCCTAGTGTTGTAAACACTCAAAAAGGCGAAAGATTTTTTGTAAACCTAACTTACTAAATTAGATTTAATAAATAAACAATAAAAAAGGTGCTTTATAAAGCACCTTTTTTTATTTTACCATAAACAAAAATGCAAAAAAATGACATATAGTGCCTCCTAATATCGTAAGATGCCAAATCCCATGTCCAAAAGGAATACTTTTTATTAAATAAAAGGCAATTCCAGAACTATAACTCAAACAACCTGCTAATAAAAAAATTAGCGTTATGCTAGAAGCATTTCTAATCAATGGGACAATTGCAATAAGAATTATCCAGCCCATGCCAACATATAACCATGCCGAAATTTTACGCTCATGAACACTCCCACCATAAAAAAACAACTTGTATATAACACCAATAACAGCTACACCCCAAATTATCCCAAAAAGAACCCAACCCAAAGTTCCGTGTAAAGTTACCAAACAAATTGGAGTATAAGTTCCTGCAATAAGAACATAAATCATGGAATGATCCAATATATTTCGTTTCGATTTTTTTCTCAAATTCTTTGAACTATGATATAAGGTAGAAGAAATATACAGTGCAATCATTGTAGTACCAAAAATACTAAAACTCACAATTTCCCACACATTCCCATCAATAGAGGCAAAAACTACAAGTAAAACAAGACATGCTAACGCAATTAAAACCCCTATACCATGACTAATACTGTTAAATAGCTCCTCCGCTTTAACAAGTTTTTTAGATTTCTTCATTATTACAAAAGTACTATTATACTCGTTGCAAACAACGAGATTTTAGATAAATAATTTTACTGTGTGCAAGTTTTTACTATCTTTATGCACCAATTATAAAATCATGAAAGAAGACTTTTTACATTATATTTACAAGAAACGTCTTTGGTTAGATAAACCAATAGAACTTACAGATGGAAGAAGAGTAGAAATTATTGACACTGGTTTTCACAATTATGATTCAGGTCCCGATTTCTTTAATTCAAAAATCAAAATTGATGATATAATATGGGTCGGCAACATCGAAATTCACATAAATTCATCAGATTGGTATAAACACAAACATGAGAAAGACCCAGCCTATTCAAATATTATTTTACATATTGTTTTTAAACATGATAAACCTATTTTTACATCAAATGGAGTAGAAATACCCGTATGGGAAATAACTTTTCCACAAATTATTTATAATAAATATGAAGAGTTGAGATTAAGTGATAATCAAATACCCTGCACAGATTATAAAGAACTTATTGAAAAAGAAATTTTCAATATCCACATTGAAAAGATGTCAATTGAGAGGCTTGAATACAAATCAGAGTTTATAAACGACTTACTAACTAAATCACATAACGATTGGGAATATGCTTTCTACGTTAGCCTTGCAAGAAGTTTTGGAGCAGGCATAAACTCAGAAGCTTTTGAGCAACTAGCTATTAATACTCCATTAAAAACACTAAGAAAATATTCGGATAATATATTTAAGTTAGAGTCAATTTTATTTGGCCAATCAGGTCTATTAGCAAACGCTAATTTAGATGATTACGTTATTAAACTCAAAGCTGAATACCTATATTTACGAAAATTGCATAATTTATCTCCAATATCCGCAACAAACTGGAAATTCTCAAAAATGCGACCTTCAAATCTACCACATATTAAAATTGCCCAGTTTGCATCAATGGTAAGTTTTTTTAATGGTTTATTTACTACAATTATAAATACTCCAGATTATATAAGTTTGAAAAAGATATTTAAAATTAAAGTCTCAGACTATTGGTTAAAGCATTACACATTTGGAAAAAGCACTAATAAAACGATGTCTGGTTTTGGTAACACGGCATTTGAGACCATATTAATAAATACAATAGCACCATTTATCTTTGTATATAACAAAAATAAAACCACAGAAGATTCACAATCAAAACACTATATTCTATTAAGCTCTCTCAAACCCGAGAACAACAGAGAGATTCGTCTTTGGAATGAATTTGGGATACACCCTGCTAATGCATTTGAAACGCAAGCTTTATTACATATAAAGAAGCATTATTGCGACAATAGAAAATGCTTAAAATGTGGTATTGGGCAACATATTATGCAACAAATTAACAAATTATAGGTTATTGTATTAGTACTTATGCAACAAATTAACAAACTACAAGTTATTTATTCAGTATTTTATTGATACAGTACATTAAAAATGGTAAATTTGCAATAATGAGGAAATTAAGTTTCTTAATATTATTTTTATCCATAATTACGCAGGTTTTTGCTACTCATAACCGAGCTGGAGAAATCACGTACAGGCAAATTTCTGATTTAACGTTTGAGATTACAATAATAACTTACACCGCAACAGGTCCTGGCTGGACAGCCGACCGCCCCCAACTAGAGATACAATGGGGCGATAACACCACCAGTACTTTACCACGAGTCGAAAAAATAGATTTACCAGACAATTACAGACGTAACAAATATATCGGCACACACACATATCCAGGTCCTGGAATATATGTAATTGTAGTAGAAGATCCTAATAGAAATCTGGGAGTAAATAACATTCCTAACTCTGTAAACACTATCTTTTCAATTTCAACAACAATGCTAATCAATCCTACTTTAGGCATAAATAACACTCCAATATTAACACAACCTCCTGTTGACAAAGCAGCCGTAGGACAAGTATTTACTCATAATCCTGGAGCTTACGATCCTGATGGAGACAGTCTATCGTATAAACTCACTATTTGCCGTGCAGAAGATGGCAATCCTATTGAAGGCTATTCTTTCCCTGCTGCATCAAACTCTCTTACCATTAATGAAATAACAGGAGACCTTGTTTGGGATGCCCCAGTAAATGCGGGTATTTACAATATCGCCATGTTAATTGAAGAATGGCGCAAAGGGATAAAAATTGGTCAAATAATCAGAGACATGCAGATAGAAGTCTATAACACTAATAATAAACCACCAGTTGTAAATGTTACTGATATTTGTATTGAAGCCGACTCATTATTAACATTTAGCCTAAATGCAAGCGACCCTAATAATGATATTATAGTGCTATCTGCACACGGGTCTCCTTTTGAAATATCAGGCTCATCTGCTTCTCTAAATCAAACAGTATCGGATCCTGGATATGCAGAAGCAGAGTTTTCTTGGCAAACGGAATGTGATTACGTAAGAAAACAAGCTTATAACGTAAATATAAAAGCCGAAGATAACAGCTCCCCTGTTAGTCTTGTAGATATAAAAAGTATAAGTATCTCTATTGTGGGTCCCAAAGTTAAAAACCCAAACATTTCGGCAACAACAAATGTTATTTCATTAATCTGGGATGCAAATTACTGTACAAATGTAATAGGCTATAATATATATAGACGAATAAGCCCTTCTGGATTTGAACCTGATTTTTGTGAAGTGGGAGTTCCAGAGGAGTTGGGATATTCAAAAATTGCTTTTGTCGAAGGCTATTTTAATACATCCTACGACGACTACTCTGTTTCTCAAGGACATGAATACTGTTATTTAATTACAGCAGTTTTCCCCGACGAAGCCGAAGGATATGCCTCTGATGAAGTTTGTGCCACCACAATTCGTGGAGTCCCTACAATAACAAATGTTAGCGTAAACTCAAGCGATGATACCAATGGAGAAATATATGTCGCTTGGTCAAAACCTACAGAAATAGATATCGGCGAAGCTCCTGGTCCATACCAATATGTCTTATATCGCTCCGATGGATACTTAGGAGAAAATTTAACAGAAATTGCAAGGCTCAACAATATTGATGATACAATCTTTGTTGACTCAGGTATCGACACATACAACCTACCATGGTCATATAAAGTTGAATTTTATAACAATCAACCAGAAAACACCTTCTTGATTGGAACACCACATATAGCTTCATCTATTTTTATTGATTTTAAACAAATGGAAAATTCACTAAAAATAAATTTTAATAAAAATACACCCTGGGTTAATTCTGAATATACAATTTATCGTTATTCTGAAAGCCTAATGGTTTTTGACTCAATTGGTACAAGCAATACCGAATCATATATTGACAAAGGGTTAAAAAATGGTATTGAATATTGCTATCAGGTAAGATCATCAGGAGGATATTCAATAGATGGTATCATAAATCCAATTATAAATTTCTCGCAAGAAAACTGCGAAGAGGCAATTGACACAACTCCCCCATGTCCACCCGAATTATCAATAAAAAGCGTATGCGACTCGGTGTATTTTGAAATTCATTGGAATTATAACGATACTTGTTATAACGACGTTAAAGAATATAGACTATATTATTCACCATATATTGAGGGAGAACATCAACTAATACACAAAGTCAATGCAAACTCTAATTCTTATCTTTTTTATCCAGATTTAGGAATGGCAGGCTGCTTTTATATGACGGCTGTTGATTCGTTTAACAACGAAAGTTCAATTTCAGTGAGAACTTGTCTTGATGACTGTACCTATTACGAATTACCCAATGTATTTACCCCAAATGCTGACGGAATACACGACTTATTTCAACCATTTTTTCCTTATTATTTTGTTGAGAAAATAAACATTCAAATTTTCAATAGGTGGGGAATACTATTATTTGAAACCGAAGACCCCGACATTAATTGGGACGGGCGCAATTTTAAAACTGGGAAAATTGTTAGCGATGGTGTTTACTATTATATTTGCGATGTATATGAACAACGTCTTACAGGCACAGAAATAAGACATTTAAATGGTTGTATCCATGTATTTAATGCTAGCGACACTAAAAACATGCGAGAATGATAAGACAAATTGTAAATATTGTTATTGCTTTGCTTCTAAGTTTTGGTTCATTGGCTCAAAATATTGAGAGAGATGCTTATTTTAAAGCCTTAAACTTTGTACAAACACAAAAAATAGACTCGGCTATCTTAATATTAAATACTACACCACATTCTTATCAGTGTCAAAAACTATTATCGCAAATTTATTATGATAATGGAGATTTTCTTAAGTCGATTAAAATTTTAAAAACGGTAGAAAAATTATACCCATCAGACTCAAATTTTAAATTAGCCAAAATATTTGCTCAAATGGGCTTTGCCGAAGAAAGCGTTGCTTACTTAGAAAAACATTTTGAATATAAAAACCCTAAATTTTATTCAGAAATTCTATCTTGCAATGAATTTGAGACAATAAACTCTAGTGCAGATTGGCAAAAATTTTGGAACATAGACAGATATTCGAGAAATGAGCTTAAACTTGAAGAGGCAATTTATCTTACTTCACAAAAAAAATCAAATGAGGCATTGCAAATCCTTCTGAATTTGAAGTATAGTGCTGCAAGAGAAATAATTAATTACAGAATAGCACTTATTTATTACGAAATAGCGAATTACTCCGAGGCTTTGAGGTATGTTCAAACTGCGATAGAACAAAAACCCAAATATATTGATGCAATAAATCTTAAACTCAAAATAGAGCTTGAAACAGATAAAAATGACGCAGCATTACTTACAAACTCTAAATTACTTGAAATTGATGTTTTTACACCTCAACATCTTGTGATGCAAGCAGATTTATTATTAAAAACTAATAATATAGAGCAAGCACGAGATTATATTAACGAATTTTTAAATTATTTCCCTACTAACGAAGAGGCAATCCACTTAAAAACAATAATTTTAACAAAAGATCAAAATTTTAGACAAGCCTTAACTGAATTAAATATACTAATAGACAAAAACCCCTCACAAAAAGATTATTTTATACAACGTGGAGATATTTATTACCAACTTGAATCGTGGCGTTTTGCATCAAATGATTACTCTATGGCACTCGATATTGCTCCCAAGCAAGCTGAGGTATGGTATCACTACGGAATGTGTCAATTTAATCTCAACAATAAAGAAAAAGCATGCCACGCTTGGCAGAAAGCAGCAAATATGAAAAATCGAGCGGCTGCAAAAATGCTATACAACGAATGTGGACTTTAAAAAAGTAAAAACAATAAAATTTCAACTCGCATAAACCCGTATTATGTAGCATTATTACTTGTTTGCGATACATCTGATTTTCCATCTAACAAAGAAACCAGAGCTAAACATATTTTTGAAAATTTAACTCATATACATAGTGTTTTTATTACTTTTGTCTTATAAAGAAAAAGAAACAATGAAAAACTTTAAAAATAAATATTTATTAGTACCCCTACTAATATTTATAAGCTTAAGCATTCTTTTTAGCAGTGTCAACTACATACAGAACGAAGGCTTTAACCCAACTGACGAGGGGGTTATTTTATCACAATCGTGGCGGATAATTAATGGAGAAATTGCTCATAGCGATTTTATTTCTATTAGACCTGTTGCAAGTGCATATTTACATAGTTTGAATTTTATAATCCCTGGTCCCGTCGTTGAAAATGCAAGAATATTTGTATTATTTCAATATTTTATAATCGCTTTGGTTATGAGTATTATGAGTTTTCGAACATTAGAGCGAATTAATAAAAAGAAATACCACTTTACATATTTTTTCGCGTTGCTAATTGCAGGTCTTACAGTTACGATTTTAAATTACAATCTATATTCTTGGACAACAATAGATGCGGTATTTTGGTCTGTTATCGCTCTTCCATTAATCTTTTCTAAGAATAGATGGAAAATTGCAGCAGGTTTGTTTTTTTTGGCAATTGCAGCTTTGTCGAGACAGACATTTGCCGTAATAACAATAGCAGCTTACCTATATATCGCTTACGAAAATCGTCGTGAATTTATAAAATTTATTCCTATTTTTATTATTGGGTTACTTCCATTTTTAGCTTATTTCATTATGTTGATGTCGTCTAATGGGCTTTCTGAATTTATTAGCCAAATGACAGGACGCTCTGAATTTTTTGAAACTGCGATACTACAATTCGCTAAAAAGTTTGCTTTAGGAATAACATCAGCACTAAATATTGCTTGTCTTTTTATTTGTGCATTATTGTACTTTAAAAGGAAAACCGAATTAACAAAAATGTTTACTAAAAAAGGACTGCATACTTTAGTGTCAGTAATATATTTATTTTTTACCATTGTTGTTATAGTTAGACATTTTACGCTATCCGAGATTGACATATACAGCCTTCCTTTCGACTTGTTCTTTTTGACAGCATTTTTTAC
>JAQUBO010000057.1 GCA_028686735.1 Bacteroidales bacterium | reverse complement strand
GCATGAACAACTTTCATATCCCGAGGCACTTAGATACTTGGCAAAGAAATACGGAATTGAAATCCAAGAAAGAGAACTTAGTGATGAAGAGAAAAAACTAGGAAGTGAAAAGGAAAGTATGCTGATTGTAACAAAATTTGCATCAGAATATTTTGCCGAATCGCTAATGCAAACAGATGAGGGGGTAAGCATAGGGTTGAGATATTTTAAGGAAAGAGGCTTTAGTAAGCAAATTATTGACGATTTTAAATTAGGATATAGCCCCGAAGAAAGAGATGCTTTTACGAAAGCGGCATTAAAAAAAGGATATAAACTCGATTTCCTTGAAAAAACAGGACTTTCTATAGTCAAAGAAAATTTTAACTTTGATCGTTTTGCTGGTAGAGTAATGTTTCCTATTTTTAGTTTGTCGGGTCAAGTAATTGGTTTTGGGGGAAGAACACTTAAGACTGAGAAAAAAACCGCAAAGTATTTAAACTCACCCGAATCGGCCGTTTATAGTAAAAGCAAGGTGCTTTATGGTTTGTATCAAGCAAAGCAAGAGATTATTAAAAAAGAAAAATGTTACCTTGTTGAAGGTTACACTGATGTCCTTTCACTGCATAGGGCAGAAATAAAAAACGTAGTTGCTTCATCGGGCACGGCCTTAACTGAAGACCAAATAAGATTGTTACATCGTTTTACAAATGATGTTACTATTTTATATGATGGAGACCCTGCAGGCATAAAAGCCTCTTTGCGTGGAACAGATATGCTGCTTGAACAAGGACTGAATGTTAGAATATTGCTTTTCCCTGAAGGAGAAGACCCTGATTCTTTTGCCAAAAAACATTCGAGTTCCGAAACAATTGATTATATAAATAAAAATGAACATGACTTTATTAGTTTTAAAGCCCAATTATTGAGTGATGAAGCAAAGAATGATCCTATTAAAAGGTCTAGTTTGATATCGGATATTGTAAAGTCTATTTCTGTTATTGATGACAAAATAAAACAATCAGTTTATATTCAGGAATGTAGTAATATAATGAGCATTAACGAAACTGTGTTATATGCAGAAGTTGCAAAAATTACTAGACGCAAGATACAAGATTTAGCAAACAAAGAGAGAAATAAGAACCTATCAGGACCATCTCAAAATATTCCGCCGGTTCCAGCATTTGTTGATAAGGTTTATTTTGAAGCTCAAGAACACGAAATTATAAGATTGTTGTTATTATATGGTAACCTTATTGTAAGTTTTGTTAATCATGAGACTAATGAAAATGTTAATGTAAAAGTTGCAGATTATATTATTGATCAATTACGAAATGATGAGCTTGAAATGAAGAATGTATTAAATCAAAAGATATTTTTACTCGCTGAGCAAATTGTTAAATCTAAAGAAGAAATTAGTCCTAACTTTTTTATTCAGCATCAAGATCCTGAAATAAGTCAATTGTCTGCTAATCTTTGTTCCCAAAAACACCAATTAAGTCAAATTTGGAAAAGAAAAGGAGCTCAAGTGGTAGATGAAGAAACTAAATTAAATGAATTACTCGAAGACCTTTTTAGAAAATATAAATTGAATATTGTAAAGGAAGCAAGAATTAAGTTTATGCAACAACTAAAAGATGCTAAAACAACAAATCAGTCTGAACAAGTTTTAAGTATTATGGGGAAAATTAATCAGATAAACGAAGTAATAAAAAAATTATCGGAAATCCAAGGTCGTGTTATAATATAAAAAAACAGGGGTAAAACCCAAGTTTAATTATTTTTCAAAAAAACTTATTTTCCTAACAAAAGGATCATATCCCATCATTTTAAGGTTATCAACAGCAACTTTGGCATCTTTATGTGTCTCAAATTCTCCAACATAATATCTATACCACCCATCTGATACATGCACTTTTACACCTATAAGGTCGGCAAAATAATTCATAGGTTTTTCATTTCTTAATGCAAATATTTGCACTGTATATTTGTTGCCTTTTGATTTAACAAGAGTGTTTACGTCAATAGGTTCACCATTTTTATCAAATCTTTTGCCGTTGCTAGCTATTAAATCAATATCAAATGGCATAACCTCCAGTAGGTTAACTGTTCCTTGCGTAATTACAGAAAATTCTGCTCTACGATTATATTTCCTCCCAATAGGATTATCGGTTCCATCTGGGTTGACATTACTTGCAATTGGCTTATCCTCTCCATATTTTGTGGTAATGATATTTTCTGGATTGTTACCTTGCTTAACAAGATAGTCTTTTACTGATTTAGAACGACGATATGATAGTAAATAGTTGTATTCATTTGTTCCAAACCAGTCGGTATGTCCAGCAATTTCAATTTCGGCGTTTGGATTATCGTTCATGTAATCGGCAAGTTTATTTAGATTATTTAAATATTCGTTTTTAATATTATATCTATCGAAATCGAACAAAATATTTTCAACAATTACTTTATCTTCAGGAGCAGCCGGAACATCAGTTGTAGGTACATCACTACCAGCAAACAGTTCTCTTCTTTCTCTCATGTCAATACCGTAAACATCTTGATAACCTTCAGGATATAAACCATTTAAAAAGATGTCGTCTTTTGAAATTCCAGATGTAGTAAGATAACTAATAATAGCTTCTGATCTTTTTGCATCAATAATAGGATTAGCACCAATAATTGGAAGATTAATATTTATTATCATGTGTCCTTTACTAAGACTCCACTCTTTTGATTTTGTAGTTACTTTATTTAAAATTTTAACAGCATTGTCGTCTAATTTTGTGTCATTTTCGTCAAAATATACAATGTCATGCATTAAATATGCTTGTAGTAACACAGGGTCTAATTCTATAGGTAAAAAATCTGAGGTAAAAATTTTGATGTCTTCTTTGCTGGGAGTGTGTTCAATTGCGTGAATTAAATGACCTTTGGCTTCATAAGATATTTCGTAAGTAATATCAGGAAGGAGAACAAGAAGATATCTACCATCAATTTTATTAGGTCTATATATTCCAACATATTCCTCGGTTTTTACATCTCTTACCGATATAATAAGATCCTCAGGAATATTATTATTTATATCTGAAACTATCCCATCATAGACTATTAAGTCGTTGTCATAGATGCCTGATTGAAGTATTTCATATAAGTCAAGATCGCCATAACCTTCGTCTTTAACTGTTGCAATATAGCCTCTTCTACCATCCATATTCATAACGTACGAAACATCATCGTCAGGTGTATTAATCGGGTATCCTAGGTTAGTTGGTTCTGAGAATGTTCCATCTTTATACATTTCTGAGTAAAAAACATCATATCCGCCCATAGTTGAATGACCCTTTGAGCTAAAAAATAAAGTTACTCCATCGGGGTGGACAAATGGAGATTCTTCATCGTAAGCTGAGTTTACTTCAGCAGGTAAAAGTTGTGGTTCGCTCCACTTATTATTAGGAAGTTTACGCATTACGTATATGTCGGTGCCGCCATAACCTCCTTTACGATCGCTTGTAAAAAAAATCGAATTGCCATCAGGAGTCATGGTTGCGTGAGTTTCTCGATATTTTGAGTTTACATCTTCGCGTAAAAATTTTGGATTTGTCCAATTATAACCATCTTCTGACTCGGTAATATATATATTACCTTTATCATTCATGGCTGAACGGAAAAAAAACATTTGTTTTCCATTGATTGATAATCCAATAGCGGCTTCGTTATGAATATCAGTATTTACAGGCTCACCCAATCTATTGGGTTTGCCCCATATATAATTATTGCTTTTAGAAATAAAAATATCTTCATCTTGATTTTCAAGCGACTCTCCTTGTCCAGGACGTTTAGAGGTAAATATAAGCATACTTTCACTAATATCGATTATAGGGGAGTGATCGGCATATTCTGAATTAATTGTTGGACCCATGTTTTTTAATATGGCATCAACTGGATTTTCGTAATAGTAAATTGCGTTATTAGTGATATCCTCTTGTCTGTTGGTAAGGTCAATAAGAATCTTGTCCTCTGGATTTGAAGGGTCAAGTAAATCTCTTAAATCAGCAAATGTTTGCAGACTAAGTTCAAATTTATAATTCATTCGATAAGCTATTCCTAAGTATAAATAAGATTCAAGAGGTGTCGTTCTTTCTCGGTGATTATCAGCTTTATAGTTGGGGTTACTATGTGCGATTGCTTTTTCGAGATAAGCTTGAGCTTTAGTTTTATATAACCTTGTGTTTAGGTAGCAAAAGCCTATTTTATAAATAATATTTGGATTTTCGGGATCTATTTCTTCTAATTTAAGGAGTAAATTTAGCGCTTCGTCATAGTTCTCCTCATACATATAGGCTTCTGAATCGTAAAAATAATTAACAAAAGTGCGATCTGGTTTAATGTTCTGGGAGATAGCCAATTGTATAGTTACTAATCCAATAATTATTAGTATAATCTTTTTCATTCAGTCTATTTTGGTTTTTAACAAGCGTAAATATATGCTTTTTTATTAACACTTTATTGACATTTCGTATATTTTTTTAACAGTTGATAGTAGATAACTATAATCAAGCCCACAATTTTTAATCAATTCTGATTGTGAGCCATGTTCTATAAACTTATCAGTTATCCCTAATCGTGTTAGTTGGACATTGTAGTTATCGTCAGCAATATGCTCAGCAATTAAACTACCAAAGCCTCCAGAAAGAGAATTATCTTCAATTGTTATAATATGTTGGTGGGTGTCCAAAACTTCATTTAATAATTTTTTGTCAATAGGCTTAATAAAAATCATATCATAAACAGAAATGTTGATATTTTCTTTTTTAAGCTCTTTGGCTACATCTAAAGCTGTATTTCCAAGTGTACCAATACTAATAATTGCAATATCTTCGCCTTTTATAAGGCATTCGCCTTTTCCTATTTCTAGTTCAGCGAATTCTGGTTTACTAGGTTGCTCTGTCGAGAGTCCTCGTGGGTATCTAATTATAAAGGGAAAGTTATTTTTATCAAGTTGGGCAGTAAACATTAAATTGCGTAGTTGAAATTCATTACGTGGAGCTGATAATGTTAAATTTGGGATGCATCTGAGAAAAGAAATATCAAAGGCTCCGTGATGTGTTGCTCCATCATTTCCAACAAGACCAGCTCGATCCAAACACAAGACTACTGGCAATTTTTGAATTGCAAGGTCATGAATTATTTGGTCGTAGGCTCTTTGAGAAAAGCTGCTATAAATATTGCAAAAGGGTTTTAGCCCTCTTATGGCTAGACCGCAGGCAAAGGTAACAGCGTGTTGTTCTGCAATCCCAACGTCAAAACATCGGTTAGGAAATTCCTGTTGCATTTTTACTAAGGAGCTACCCGAAATCATAGCAGGACTTATTGCTACAATTTTTTTGTTTTTTTTTGCAAGTTCAACAATAGCATCACCAAAAACATCTTGATATTTTTGAGGACAGTTATTGTCAATAACTTTATCTAATAACTCACCTGTTTTAATGTTAAATTTCCCAGGTGCAGCATGCCATTGGGTTTGGTTGGTTTCGGCGGCCTTAAACCCCTTACCTTTTTTAGTGATAATGTGTAAGAGTTTTGGCCCAGGAATAGACTTTATGTCCTCAAGTAACTTAGTTAATAAAACAACATCATGTCCGTCAACCGGCCCAAAATATCTTATGTTTAATGACTCAAACAGATTACTGTTACGCATTATTATCGATTTAATTGCATTATCAATTTTTTGAGTAAACCCTTGAACATCGGCTCCAAGTCGGTTTATTCGCCCCAAAAAATTCCATACATCATCTTTTACTCTGTTATATGTTTTTGATGTTGCAATATCGGTAAGATATTCTTTTAATGCCCCAGTATTTTCGTCAATGGCAATTTTATTATCATTGAGAATGATTAATACATTACTATTTGTTGCAGCAACATTATTAAGCCCCTCAAATGCCATGCCTCCTGATAATGCCCCATCTCCAATAACTGCAATAGTTTGGTGTTTTTCACCTTTTAACTTGGCAGCTACAGCCATACCTAGAGCTGCCGAAATACTTGTTGAGGAATGTCCTACTCCAAAACTATCGTAAATACTTTCGGTAGGATTTGGAAAACCACTAATCCCTTTGTAAGCTCTATTTGTGTGAAAAACTTCTCTACGTCCTGTTAGTATTTTGTGGCTATAGGCTTGGTGACCAACATCCCAAATTATTTGGTCAAGTGGCATATTGTATATGTAATGAAGTGCAACCGTAAGCTCAACAACTCCCAGACTTGCTCCAAAATGACCCGGGTTTTTAGAGGCTGCTTCTATTATAAAACAGCGCAACTCTTCACATATAGCAGTAAGATCTTTTAAATCATACTTTTTAAGATCAGCTGGAGAATCAATTTTACTCAGAAAATTATATTTTTTTGTATCTATCATTGTTAAGCAGCAAAAATACAATTTTTTATGCTTACTTGCCAGAAAAAGATTAACAACTTATTGTAAATAAAAATTGTTTAATAACACCATTATTTAAAAATTCTTGATTATTTTTGTAAAAATAATAAAATTATAGCCATGAGATATAATAATTTGATTAAAATAGTTTTAGGGGTAACAGTTGTAAGTATGATTTTTGCCTGTGTCCCAGCTAGACAGTTTGAAGAAGTGAAAGAAGCCAAAGAGACATGTGAAACAGAACGCAACACTCTTAAAAAAGATAATGAAACATTGTCAACAGCAAATAACGAGTTGCAAGCTAAGCTTGATAAAATGATGTTAGATAAAAACTCATTACTTACTGATACAACTATAAAAGGTAATGCATATAGAACCTTAACCGTACAGTATGATAAAATTAATGATCTTTATCAACAATTAATTGAAAATCAAGAAAAGTTGCGAGCAGGAGCAGATGCAGATGCCCAAAAAGCAATGGTAATGTTACAACAAACAAGAGAAGAATTACAAAGAAAAGAAGATGAGTTAAGGTCGCTTGAAGCTAGGCTAAATCAAGAAAGAGCAAATCTTGACGCAATGAAAATACAACTAGAACTTAAAGAAAAAGAAATATTGGATAAAAATGCAAAAGTATCGGAATTGCAGGCTATTCTTGACTCGAAAGATTCTGTTATGAATGCTTTGAGACAAAAAGTGGCTGATGCTTTAGTGAACTTTGAAGGAGATGGTCTTACTGTTACAATGAAAGATGGTAAGGTTTATGTTTCGCTTGAGGAACAGTTGCTTTTCAAATCCGGTAAATGGGATGTGGATCCTAAAGGAGTGCAAGCTTTAAATAGGTTAGCAGATGTCTTGGAGAACAATTCCGATATCAATATTATGATAGAAGGCCATACTGACGAATTAGCTTATGGTGGTAGTGGAAATATTCAGGATAATTGGGACTTGAGTGTAAAAAGAGCAACTTCGATTGTGAAAATTTTACTTGGTAACTCTGATATTGATCCTGTTAGATTAACAGCTTCTGGACGCAGTTCTTATCTGCCTATAGATCCAGGAAAAACTGTTCAAGCAAGAGCGAAAAATAGACGAACAGAGATTATCCTAACTCCAAAACTTGATGTGTTATACGAAATAATGAATAATTAGTTTTAAGTGGTTAGTATTGCTAATATGATAATACAAAGTGGTTTTAGTCAGCTCTTTGTGTTGAGTGTGTAGCTGTTTATCACTAAATTAGGACGAGCCTATATTTCTTTGAAATAAATTAATCATCAAAAATTAATATTTTCTTTATTTATTAAAAAAAATATATATCTTTGCATTTCAATTTTGCGGATGTGGCGAAATTGGTAGACGCGCTAGACTTAGGATCTAGTGCTGTAAAGCGTGGGGGTTCGAGTCCCTTCATCCGCACTAAACCGCATGCTTTTCGACGAGAAAAATGCGGTTTTTTTAACATTTAATAATTATAAAAAACCTCCGATGGAAGTTGTAAAAAATCAAATTGACGAATTAAATGCAAACCTAGTTGTTAGTGTTGCAAAACAAGACATTTCCGAAAATGTTGAGAAAACTATCAAAGATTATAAAAGAAAAGCAAATGTGGCTGGTTTTAGACCTGGACATGTGCCTGTTGGACTTATAAGGAAAATGTACGGAAATGAAATTATTGCCGAAGAACTTAACAAAGTCGTTTCTAATGCATTATCAGAGTTCTTAGCAAAAGAAGAGCTAAATATTCTTGGAGAACCGCTCCCAAGCGAAAAACAGCAACAGGTAGATTTTGGAACACAAGAACAATTCGAATTTGTATTCGACATCGCTCTCTCGCCTGAATTTGAAGTTAAACTTACAAAACACGATAAAATCAATAAATATGTTATCAAGGTTGATGACGAGATGATTTCTAAGTATGTCGAAAGTTATCAGCAAAGATTTGGAAGCTTTCAAGAAACCGAAAAGTCTGACGAAGAATCTATGCTGAAAGTAAACCTTGTACAGATTGACGAAAAGGCAGAGGAAATTGAAGACGGTGTTAAGGTTGAAGATGTTTCTATATCTGTAAAAATGATTAAAGATGAAGAGATAAAAAAACAATTTATTGGAATTACTAAAGACACCTATATAGATTTTGATCTTAAAAAAGCTTATCCTAATGATGCTGAAATTTCATCTCTTTTAAAAATTGAAAAAAATCAGGTTGAAGGAATGTTGCCTCTGTTTAGAGCTCAAGTTGTTGAAGTAAAAGAGTTTGCGAAAGCAGAATTAAATCAGGATTTTTATAATCAGTGCTTTGGAGATAATGCTGTAACTAACGAAGAGGAGTTTAATAAGCGTATTGTCGAGGATATCAGGGCTTCATTTGAAAGAGAATCAAAGTATAAAATGAGTATTGATGTTCGTGAAAAATATACTAATAAGTTGAACTTAAAACTCCCCGAAGAGTTTCTTAAAAGGTGGATAAAGGCTACTAATAGAGATATTACTAACGAGGAACTTGACGCAGAATTTCCACAGTTTCTTACTGGCTTACAATGGACTTTAATTAAAACCAAAATTGCAAAAGAAAATGAGATTAATGTGGGGGAGGAAGAGTTGAAAAGTGCTGCAAAACAACAACTTTTAGCACAATTTAGTCAGTATGGAATGTCTTATGTGCCTGATGAGTATTTAGATAAATATGCTGAGGAAATGTTGTCGAAAAAAGAAGAAGCAAATAAATTGTACGAACAGGAAATCGAAGAAAAGGTTGTAGATTTTATTGCAGAGGCTATTAAAACTGAAGAGAAGGAAGTTACAATTGATGAATTTAATGAATTTTTTAAATAAAAATTATAAATTAAGATATTAAAAAATCCTGCAATTTATATTGCGGGATTTTTTTTTGTTTTAAGTAAGTGAAAATATTAGTTTCAAACTACTGTTGTAATAATTTCAGAACAACTGACCCAAGCGAATTTATGATGATACCATTTTATACTTTAACGTAAGATTGTTATTAGGAAATTTAGTTTCGGTATCGCTTATTATATCGCATGATTTTTAAAACTATATCATATGTGTCACTTTATGATTATATGATATAAAATTATAAGCTGCCCTTTCAGGACGTAAATTCCAGTTAGTTCATGGAAACGAGGCGTTGCCTCGTTTTAATTTAAATCAGACTTTCAGCCTGATTTAGGGTATGCATTGCTTTTGCCAAAAGCAAGATTTGTATTGCTAAGGCTGAAAGCCTTATTTATTATAACCAGATGCGAAGCTTCTGGTTATAAATCAAATACAAATGGCGTCCTGAAAGGGCAGCTTAACATATATATACATAAGTTTAGAAATGATGATAGTCTTTTTGCCTCGTTTTAGTATCTTTTTAAAATCCTAACACCAATGAATAAATATTTTTGTAATTATCTAATTTACAAGCAATTAAATGAATTTAAAATAATTATGGGTCAGTTGTTCTGAATTTATGTGTTTTCTATGAATTCTATATTTACATTATAAAAGTCCTAAATCTAGTTTTGCCTCATCACTTAACATGTCTTTTGACCACGGTGGGTCAAAAACAATATTTATGCTTACGCCCCTTACTGATTCTACAGTTTTAACCGCAGCTCTAACATCTTCGATTATTTGATCAACCATTGGACAGTTAGGAGAGGTTAATGTCATATCAATATCTACATCGAAATTATTATTAACATCAATTTTATAAATTAATCCCAAGTCATAAACATTTACAGGCATTTCGGGATCAAAAACGCTTTTGAGTGCAGCTACAATATTTTGTTCAATTTCAGTAATTTTATCCATAATGCTATTTGTTTAAACTTTTAAAGGCCATTGCATATAGTTTTAGTTGTTTTATCATAGACATTAAGCCGTTGCTACGAGTAGGGGATAGATGCGATGTAAGGCCAATTTTGTTGATAAAATATAAATCTGTGTTTAAGATCTCATCAGGAGTTCGATTAGAGAGAACTCTAATTAGTAATGATGCAATGCCTTTTGTGATAATAGCATCGCTGTCGGCTTCAAAAGTGATTAGACCGTCTTTATAGTTTGCATTAAACCAAACTTTTGATTGGCACCCATCAATCAGGTTTTGGTCTGTTCGTGCATCATCATTGAATTTACTTAGTTCATTACCGAGGTCAATAATGTATGCATATTTATCCATCCAATCATCAAAAAATGAGAACTCTTGGATTATCTCATCCTGAATTTCGTTTATTGTCATAATCTTATTATTAAAAATAATAATATAAAGCTGTTACTCCACAGGCTTGTAGTATTGTGCGTAACCTAAAAGGTCTTAGGTGTTTATAATAAACTATCTAATTTTGAAGTTAATGTTGATTTAGGTACAGCTCCAACAATTTTATCTGCAACCTCTCCGTTTTTAATAAATAAAACTGTCGGAATATTTCTAATTCCATATTTCATCGCAATTTCATTGTTACTATCAACGTCAACTTTACCAATAATGGCTTTATCACCATACTCGGTATGCATTTCTTCGATAAATGGTGCAAGCATTCTACAAGGTCCACACCATACTGCCCAAAAATCTAATACAACTGGTTTGCCAGAATTTATAACTAATTCTTCAAAGTTTGCTTCATTAATTTCTACTGCCATAATTCTATTTTTAAAATTTTTACTAATATAAATATTTAATTTAAACTAACCTTAAGATTAAAAGGATTGTTCTCTAAAAAATCAATAATATCATCGGAAAGGCTTACTCTTTCTGTACGAGAAAACAGATTAATTGCGGTTTTGTTTTCTTTGTTGTATAATTTAAAATTAATGTTTATTGTTCCTTTGTTTTTCTTTACAAGATTAGTAATGTTATCTATAAATTCGTTTGTTATGTTTTCTATAGGTACAGATATTGTAATTTTTTTGAAATAATTTTCTTTAACATCTGAGAGCATCATTACTTTTGTAACATTAAAGTATTTTTGTGTTTTGTCTTTATACCCTTCTTGGTATCTTGCAACTAATAGTATTGAGTACCCTTTTACAAAAAAGTTCTTGTTTTCTAAATAATCTTTTCCAAAAAGTGTAAAAGTGAATGAGCCTGTATAATCAATAATAGAAATTCTGCCAAAAGGTTTTCCTTTTTTCGTCATTCTTTCAGTTACCTCAGTAATAAAGCCAACCATTTTAAACTCTCTACCATTTTGCTGATTTGTCTCATCTTCGAGTTCGCGTAATTCTTTTACATTAATTGTATTGATAATATACTTAAAAGGCTCTAATGGGTGTCCAGTAACATACATGCCGATATGTTCTTTTTCTGCATTAAGGAATTTTAGCATATCGTATTCTTTTAATTCTGGCACAATAGGATTAGAAACTGCCATCGATTCCATTTCTCCAAATAGTGTCATTCCAGCGTTGTTTGATGATTGTACGTTATTGCCAAATCTTATTAGTGCTTCGATAAATGTTTCGGCTTCGGGTGTTGGTAAAAAATATTGTGGTCTTTGTATTTCTTTAAAGCAATCTAAAGCGCCTGCAAAAGCTAATGCTTCCAAGTTTTTTTTGTTTACAGCATTTAGATTTACTCTTGATACAAAATCAAAAATGTCTTTATATGCCCCTTTTGCTTCTCGTTCTATAATAATGTTATCAACGGCATTTGATCCAACATTTTTAATTCCGCCCATTCCAAATCTTATATTTCCCTCTTTGTTTACAGTGAACCCATTGTAACTCTCGTTTACATCGGGGCTAAGAACTTTGATTTTCATTCTTTTGCACTCTTCCATTTGTATAGATATTTTATCCATATCCGAAAGATTACGAGTAAGGTTTGCAGCCATAAATTCTGCTGGATAATGAGCTTTTAAATATGCAGTTTGATAGGCGATATAAGCATAACACACCGAGTGCGATTTATTAAAAGCATATTTTGCAAATGCTGACCAATCTTTCCATATTTTGTCGATTAGTTCTTTTGGATCCTTTTTTACTTGTTCGCAACCAGCAATAAACTCATCGTTATTCAAACAACCATTGGTAAATTTAACATGAAGATTCTCCATTACTTTAAATTTTTTCTTGCCCATTGCACTACGTAGTGTGTCGGATTCTCCACGTGTGAAATTTGCAAGAGCTCTGGACTGAAGCATCACCTGTTCTTGAAATACGGTTATGCCATAAGTGTCTTTTAGGAATTTTTCCATAATCGGGTGGTCGTAAACAGTTTTTTCTTTTCCGTGTTTACGTCTAACATAATCGGGGATATACTCCATTGGTCCAGGACGATACAGTGCATTCATTGCAACTAAATCGTTGAAATGTGTTGGTTTTAATGTTTTAAGATGGCTCTTCATACCTTCCGATTCAAATTGGAATATAGAAGTTGTTGATCCTGTTTTAAAAATATTTAAGGTCTCTTCATCATCTAACGGAATAGCTTCTATATCTAAATCGATATCCTTTGATAGTTTTATATTTGCAAGACATTCTTTAATAATAGATAAGGTTCTTAAACCAAGAAAATCCATCTTTAATAATCCGATATCCTCGACATATTTACCCTCGTATTGTGTTGCTGCCAGTCCTCCCTCTTCTTTTGTACGCATTAAGGGAATGTCGTTATCTAGTTTGTCGCGACCAATTAGCATCCCACAAGCATGCACTCCTGTTTGTCTAACAGAGCCTTCTAATGTGCAGGCAATATCAAAAGTTTTGAGCATTAATTCATCATTATTTTGCTCGGCTACTAAAATTCCTTCGGCTATTATTTTGCGAGTTTCTAGCATTAGGGCTAAGCTTTCTTCATCTTCGCTATTTGCTTTTTTTCTTTGTTTTTCAATATCGGCGATTACTTTCTCGAGTGTTCCAAATTGTTGTTTTGCTTCGTTAATTATTTTGTAAGCATTACTAAGCGAACCGTTATTGGGAAGTTTTTTTGTAAGCTCGTTAATTTGACTAAGTGGAACTCGTAATATTCGTGCAACATCACGTAAAGCTCCTTTGGCTTTCATTGTACCTATTGTACAAATATGGGCAACCTTCTCTTTTCCATATTTATTAGTAACATAATCGACTACTAATGAGCGTCCGTCGTCATCAAAATCAATATCCACATCTGGCATCGATATTCGGTCTGGATTTAAAAATCTCTCAAAAAGTAGATTAAAATCGATAGGGTCAACATCTGTAATTTTTGTGCAGTATGCTACTGCCGAACCTGCTGCAGAGCCTCGTCCTTTGCCAACTAAAACGCCTAGTCTTCGAGCTTCTGCAATAAAATCTTGAACAATAAGGAAATACCCGGGAAATCCCATTGTTTTGATTGTATTTAACTCGAAATCTAGTCTAACACGAATCTCTTCTGAATAGTTTTCTCCGTAGCGTTCTTTTGCTCCAATTTCGACTAAATGTGCTAGATAATCAGATTCAAATTTAATTCTTAAAACTGCATTGTAACCGCCAAGCTGATTAAATCCTTCTTCGCCAAACTCTTTTATCAATGTTTCTTCATCAAACTTTTCACGCCAAATTTCTATTGTGCCAAAATCTTCTGGAATAGGGAACTCTGGCATAATAGGAGCTTTGTCAATATCAAAAACTTCGACTTTATCCGCAATTTCCATTGTGTTGGCAAGAGTTTCTGGATGATTGCCAAATAATTGCTTCATTTCGTCAGGAGTTTTTAACCATTCGCTTTGCGTATATCGTATGCGTTGAGGTTCATTAATATCGGCGTTTGTTGTAAGGCAAATGAGTACATCGTGAGCCTCTGCATCTTCTTTATTTACAAAGTGAGTGTCGTTTGTTGCAATAACTTTGACATCTAATTTTGCACCTAGTTCAAGTATCTTTTCATTAACTATTAGCTGAATATCCGAAACATTTTGCTTTAATCTTTGATTTTCGGTCGGATGATACATTACTTCGAGATAAAAATCATCTTTAAAAATACTTTTATACCATAAAATGGTGTTTTCGGCTTCTTCTATATTACCATTTGCAATATGTCTGGGTATTTCGCCACCTAAACAAGCAGAACTAACAATAAGCCCCTCGTGATGTTCTTCTAACATGGCTTTGTCTATGCGTGGACGCATATAAAAACCTTCAAGATTTGCTTTCGAAATCATTTTCATAAGATTTTTATAGCCAGTATAATTTTTGGCAAGAATTATAAGGTGGTTTCCCGACTTATCGCTCGGTTGACTCCGATCGTGAATGCTTCGTCTTGCAATGTAGGCTTCACAGCCTAAAATAGGTTTAACGTTTGCTTCTATACAGGCCTGATGAAACTCTTTTATCCCCAACATTGTACCATGGTCGGTAAGTGCTAAAGCAGTCATCCCAGAGGCTTTTACTTTGTTTATTAATGCTGATATTGAAGCTGCTCCATCTAGTATAGAGTATTGAGAGTGAACATGTAGATGTGTAAATCCTGGCATTGCAAATATTGTTTTATATGAACTATAAAAATATAAAATTATCTTCAGGTTTTTTACTTAAATTCGCATAAGTTATCTACAAAATAATCAACAATTTTTATTTGTCTTGTAAAACTCTTAAAATCAATGATGTGTGATGAGGTTTTATTAATTGGGGATTTTATCTAAATTGTTAAAGCAAATTGTACGAAGTTTTGAATAGTTGATTTAATCTTTTTTGTGGTTTTATGTGTTTTGCGTATAAATTGTGTTGTGTTATAAACTTATGCTTTAATAATTGTACCAATATAATATTATTACCGCCAACCTTACTTTTTTATGCTCATCAATTTTATAATAATTTCCCTTAAAACTTTATTATTAATAGGCTTAGAAATATAACTATCAAATCCCGACTCTAGTGCTTTTTCTCTGTCTCCGTCGAGAGCGTATGCTGTTTGTGCAACAATGCTTACTTCTTTGTTAAATTTTCTTATCTCTGACATTGCTGTTACACCATCCATTATTGGCATCTTAATATCCATAAGCACTAAGTCGATATCTGGATTGTTCTTAATTATTTCTACTGCTAAACTGCCATTTTGTGCGTATAAAATTTCGCTTGCAAAATCACGTATTATAATTGATAAATGCAGATAACTGATTTGATTGTCCTCAGCAATAAGTACTTTTATTTTTTTATAGTTTTCATTTTTTAATGAGTTCTCTATTGTAGGTTCGGTTAGTTTAATTGAATTAACTTCTTGTAAAGGTAATGTAAAGTAAAATGAAGATCCTTTATGTTCTTCGGATTTTAACCAGATATTACCTCCTAAAATTTCTACATAAGACTTGGTTATTGCTAGACCTAAACCAGAGCCTTGATACGCCATTCGATCTTCAATGTCTGCTTGAATAAATCTCTCAAAAATGGCACCTTGTCTATCTTTTGTAATCCCAATCCCAGAATCTGAGATGCAGAAAACAAGTGTATCTTCTTTTTGTTTATAGCCTATTTTAATCCAACCTGAATTTGTGTATTTAATTGCATTTTTAATTAAGTTCATTAAAATAGAGTTGAACTTAGTCTTATCGGTTCTTATAATAAGATCTTTATCGTAGGCTGTGTCTTCAAGAATTAAATTCAAGCCTTTATTATCTGCTTCAGGTTTAAAGAAATTATATTGGTTTTGCACTTGAACAGTAATGTTTACAATATCGGCATTTACGTTAATTTGGCCTGTTTCAATTTTGGATATTTCAATAATATCGTTAATAGTGTTAAGCATTCTATCACCACTTTTTTGAATGATGCTTAGATATTCTGCCTGTTCTTTTGCAGTTAAATCTGGTTGATTTAACATTTCTGTAAAGCCAATAATTCCATTCATAGGTGTTCTAATCTCATGGCTCATATTTGCTAAAAATGCAGATTTTAAGCGATCAGCTTCTTCAGCTTTTTCTTTAGCTGCAATTAGTTTTTCTTCAAATTTCTTTCTATGTGTTATATCACTAAATGTAACCACCAATTCGTCTTTTATGAAATATGTATATAACTCACAAGTGCGTACTATTCCGTCTTTACATGTTATATTATATTCCTCCTTATTAGTTAGCTGTTTTGCTGATAGAGCTATTTTAACTTGTGCATTCCATTTTTCTATAACTTGAGCCTGATATTTTGGATCTGGATACGACAAATCAAACCATTCTTGCATTTTAGAGACTGTATGCCCAAAAAGTTCTGTTGCTGATTCGCTCCACAAAAGAATTTTGTCGCCTATAGAGTTGACTACTGCAATAGGGAATGGCGAATTGTTTATTATTTTGCTTAATTTTGCTTCGCTAGTAGATAACTTTTGATTAAAAGATTGTAGTTGTTGCTCACTTGCTCGTAGTTGTTGATTTGTAGCTCTAAGTTGCTGTTCATTTGCTGCAAGTTGTTGGTTAAATGCTTTTAATTGTTGCTCACTTGCTGCAAGTTGTTGGTTTGAGGCCTGTAACTGTTGATAGGCTGCTGCTAATTCTTCGGTTGCTTGTTCTCTTTTTGTAATATCTTGAAAAACACAATATGTTTGTTTAAAGCTACCATCAAGATTATAGCTAATAATGCCTTCGAATGATACATGTATGTGTTTCCCATTTTTATGACGCATCTTAAATTGTACGTTATTTATGTACCCACGTTTTTTGAATTTAGGGAAGTTTTGTCTAAAATGCTCTTTCCAATCCTCATGTAGAAAGTCAGAAAATGATTTTCCAATGACCTCATTATATTCGTATCCTAATGTTTTTGACCAAGCAGGATTAATATTAATAAAACATCCATTTTCGTCAAGCGATTGAAAGGCTAATGGGATATTCTCAAATAAAGTTTTTTGTTTTTCTTCGTTTTCAAGCAGATTTTGTTTAATTTCTGATTTTGTAAGCACATTAATACTACAAATGGTTTTTTCATATTCTTCTCCAACTTGATTTATACCAGAGAAATTTATATTAACGTCAATAAGGCTTTTGTTCTTTTTTACCATTTTAATCTCGTGGCAAGGAGTATTGCCAGTTTTTTGAGCATCTGATAGTGAGTTGTTTGCCTTTTTAATATATTTAGGATGAATAATTTTGTTTAATAGTTGACCGATAATTTCATTTTTATCATATCCTAATGTTTTTTTTATTTGGTTATTGCATTCTATTATGACTCCAGTTTGGTTTAAACAAAGAATTAAACTTGTAATATTATTAAAAATATTTTCTAAGTCTTTAACTCTTAAAGCTAGTTTTTCATTCTCTTTGATTGGCTCGTTTCCTTTATTTTTAGTCATAACTTTTAGATTATTATTGGTGAGTAAAAATCATAAAGTAAAAATGGCTTTGAATCGCCTTCGGTAATATATACTTGTCCTTGTTCTACGTTTAAATATGCACTTCGTCTTAAAATGCCGCCGAGTGCTTTTTGTTTTATCTTGATGTGTTTCTGCTTTAAATAGTTTTCAACAGATTTAATATTGTCAGCTCCAATTTTATCTCCTTGTCGTTGAAGTACATTTCGACCTCCTACAATACATGTTTCAATATTAGACTTGTTGCTGCCAAGCTGTACTAATTGATTTAATAATTCTTCTATGGCATTGTCGCAATATTTTAAAACATCAACATTATCTTTATTAGGAGCACTGCCGCACAGCATTGTATGAGCAATCGCACCAGCTTTTATATATTTATCAAAAGCAACTACCACCACACACGAACCAATCGCATTGGATTGAATAATCGTATTGTTAATTCCTGATTTTACTTCACCAGTAAAGGCATTTAATTCAATAAGCATAAGTTGTTTAGCTTTGGATTAATTGTCTAAAATTATATAAAAATACGATAAGTTTAGGAAAAATACAAGTTTTATATTAAAGATAGGATTTTAATTTTTTATTCTTAACAAGATAATAATATTGAGCCATAAAGACAATATTAATTGTTGTTTTATAATATTGAGGATGTTTGCAATCGAAATTCTTAACAGATATTTTACTGTTTTTAATTAATTATTTTTTCATATTTATCCGTTTTTATAAGAATAATATCCGACTACGTGGTACTTTCCTGTCAAGTTACAAGGGGACTAAATCCTCTGAATTTATTATTTCAATTATTATTTTTATACATGTTGGCATCTTGTTGACTTAATTATTCATATTCAACAACAAAATCCCACATATACTTTAATTCAGGAGGACTCTCATCTATTAACAGGTCAACACCACAATCCCATTCTAGGTTATTGTTTTGGTCTATCAAATAATTGATACTTGGTGTGGTAACTCCTGCGTAAAATCTCCAAGAAATAGTCGCCTTTTTATCTCCTATGATATTAAATCCTCCTATTTTTTCGCCTTGAGATACTAGTTCAAATACACCATTGGTATTTAGTGCATGGTTTCCATCAGAACTAAAATAATTAGTAGCTGCCCAAGAATCATCATTTGGATCGCAGGGAGCTGTCCAACTGCCCATTGTTTCTAATAACTCATATTTAACTGATGGGTCTGAAATAAGTTGCACATGCCTGTAGAATATATTTTTAAAAGTAATCTTTATACTTTTATAATTTCCCACAGGAATTTCTTTGGCAGGGAAAGTATAATCCTCAAATAATTTTGATTCTTGATTAGTAACATTGGTGAGTCTAATCCACTCTAAATTATCAGTTTCACCTGCTTTAACCTCTCCTTGAGACACCCATACATCACCAACAGTCCAATTCCAACTGGTAAGATATGTTGCTGTGGTATCACCCACTAATGGTGGGTTTGATAATAGGGCTTTAATGGACAATGCATTTTTTAAATTATTTGCCAATGGATTAATACATTTAAATTCAATCAATCCATTTGTAGGCAAATCATTGTTTGTATCGTCATCTTTATTACAACCTGATAAAAGAACGGCTGCACATAATATTGTGCCAATAAATTTAATTGTTTTCATAGTTTGATTCTCCTTTAATTTATCTTAGCTGATATTCCATACGCAGCTACACATTCAATGTTTTGTTCATTTTTCTCTACTCCAAAATACATCAAAATATCTCCTGGTAACAGAACTAGATAAGCAATAGATTCATACGGTGGATCACCCGGAAAAGTAATTGTTTGTTCAATTCTAAAGACATTGTTCAAAGTAGAAACTCTCTCAAAGTTATTAACTACATGGGTATCAGAACTTCCGTTTGCAACTTCATACGTTTCTCCACTATTAAATTTGATATAATAAGATAATCCATTTCCGCTTGCAGGAATCTCAAAATTCATGGCTCCTTGTCCAGAACCAGTAGTTAATAAAATTCCCTTATATGAACCAGCTAATGAACTTTGACTTACCGGAGAGTTAGGATATTTAACGCCCAATGAAAATCCGTTTCCAACTCCATTATCTATTAACATGGCTTTCCCCGGAAAAACAGTTCCAATAAAAGGTTCTGTAATACCTGTTT
>JAQUBO010000245.1 GCA_028686735.1 Bacteroidales bacterium | reverse complement strand
CGGTAACACACAATATAAAACAGTTGGTGTTCAGTGGTTTGCGAGGGTTTGGTTCTCGCTCCAACTTTTTCCTCGATGGATAGGAACTCAGCCCGAAAACCCAACCGTTTCATATTGTCAAACGTTAGCAGCAAGGTTAACCCGACTTTCGTCCTAAAATAGGTTGAGCAAAAAAACTAGGAAACAATGAAAAGTAAAGATTTTATATTAATTGAAAGACTGGACCAACTAATTAGATTAAAAGCAACTGGGAATCCAGCAAATTTAGCAAAAAAACTAAATGTTACAGAAAGGCAGGTTTATAATATTATTAACAAATTGAAAACAACATACAAAGCACCAGTAATTTTTGACAAGGATAGAAACTCCTACGTATACAACGAAAGCGGAAGGATAATTATGGGATTTTACAAAGATGCGTTATCTCCTGATGTAATAAAACAAATTAGTGGTGGAAAAAAATGTCTGCTGAAATTTTCTTTTCAGTGATTACTAATATTTTTGTTACAAAATAAATTTATATAGATGAACAGAAAAATAAAAGATTATAATAATAATACTGTTTTAAAAATATTATTTAGCAATTTTAAATTAAACTACTATAGAGATATTTATAAAAGGCTTAAGGTGCATCCTGACTATCCTAGTTTTCTTTCATTTTATCACATTTTAAGGCAGGAAGGGATTAATAGTTTAGCGCTCCAAACAACAGTTGAAGAAATTCGAGATGAATTACCAAAACCAGTTCTTATACATTTAAATAAAAACATTAACCTATTCTTGATTGTAATCCATGTAGACAACTCTGACTTTTATATTCTCAATGAGAAAGGAAATTCAGAAAAAAATTCAATAGATTTGATTAAATATTTTTGGGATGGAAAAGCTATGATTTTCGATTCAAAGAATATAAAACGAAAGAATATATCTTTTCGTGAAAAGGCTTATATTGTGATGAATAGATTAAGAGTTCCTTTTTTGGCAACATCATTTTTAGTTGTTTTAATTTTTTTGTTATTAAAAAATTCTGAATTTCGAAGTTTATTCAATTACGCTTACCTTTTATTGTCCCTTATTGGTTTTATGCTCTCATTAATCCTCGTATTAGGGGATGTAGATGAAAGTAATACTGTGGTTCAGAAGTTTTGCCTATCAAATAAGAAGAACTCTATTAACTGTAAAGTTCCTAATTATTCTAAGTTTTCATCTTTTTGTGGAATTTTTCTTTGGAGTGATATTGGTTTAGTTTATTTCGCATTTGTTTCTTTATTGACTTTAATTATCCCTAATGAATTGAGCGTCATAATTACAGGGGTTTTATCGATTTTATCTTTTCCATACGTGTTATATTCGGTCTCTTTTCAGAAATTTATTGCAAAGGAATGGTGTCCCCTTTGCCTTGGCGTGCAGATTATACTTTCGTTAAAATTTATTATATCAATATTATTTTTCTTTTCGAATAACAATAGAAATAATTTTGAAATTGGCGATTTGTTATCTCCACTTTTTATATTAATTTCTGCTTGTGCGATATACGTTGCTATAAAACCATTTATTTCAAATATTTTTGAAATAGAGAGAGTTAAGGCAAACCACCTTTCTCTCAAGCACAACATTGAGGTAAAGGAGTTTCTTTTTAAGTATCAACAAAAGTTAACCTCCGCTGATAATTATTGCTTAATTCTAGGAAATCCAAATGGAAAAACAATAATTACTCTTGTAATTAGTCCAACTTGTATACCATGTTTAAATGAATTAATAGTATTAATCCCCATTCTGAAAAGCAAATCTGATACTAGAGTAGAACTTGTTTTTTTCACAGAAACCGAAGAGAAAGATTATCTATCATTTCAACTTAGCTGGAAACTTATTGGTTCGTACCAAAACAATCTACATAACTTCTGGGAGATACTATGGCAATATGTGTCGAATTACCCTTATAGTAAATTCAAACATAATTGGTATGTAGGCGGAAAATCAGTAGAAGAGTATCGAACTATACTAGTAAAACAGAGGAATTGGTGCATTTCTAATGAATTATTTAGCACCCCGAGTGTTTTTATTAATGAAAGGCGATTACCATATTATTATTCAGTAAAAGAAATTGATTATATGTGCAAATGAGTTACAAAGAAGATATAAAATGGGTTCGCCAACACCCTAATAAATTGGCTAAATATTTATTTTAATTACTAATTTTTTAAACTTTTAATTATGGACTTTTCAAAATTTAAGAACAGCAAAAACTTGCTTACAGATGAGCAAATGAAAAATGTTCAAGGTGGCTATAACTGTACTCGAGGTACGGGATGTACTGCAACTAACGGAGAAACTACTCGCAGTTGGAACCATTGTAATAAAGGTTTAATGCTTTCTTGGGCATTAGCTTGGGATGCTGCAGGTTACACAGTTAATTGTTATGATGTCTATCATGTTTAAACTCCGTATTTGTCGGTAATTATTATCCGTTATTACATAGTTTTGGCAAGAAATGGTATCATTATCTATGTTGTTTGATATTGAATTACTAAACAATTGTAAAAAAGCAAAATATTTGCATTATGATATCATCTGTAATAACGGATAATTTTAAAAATAATTATTTTATGAAAAAGTTTTATTTATTCATAACATTATTTAATTTTTTATTCAATAGTGTATCTTATTCACAGGTTACTTACAAAATACCTTTCGAATTGTGTAATAATAGACTGATAATTGAACATACCCTACTTGGTGTAAATAAATATTTTTGTTTTGATACTGGTTCAAATATTAACATTATAAAAGAACATACAAGTTCTTTCTCAAACTATACTTATAATAAAAATATAGCAAAAGTGAGCATTGGTATTTTTAATTTAAATTTAGTAGTTATAAATAATATTAAAGACAAATTATTTGGAGATGTATGGGCTGGCTATGAAAGTAATACTTCATTAAAATCTGGTTGTAATATTGATGGAATTTTAAATGGTTCATTACTATTTAATAAAAATTTATTAGAAATAAATTTTATTAATAAACTTATAACCATTCATTCTGATTCAACGTCTTTTTCAAGTTTGAATGATAATATTAAATCTACATTTCAAATAGACTACCCCGCAAAAGGCTATGAGACTTTAGCAAGTAAATTTATTAACAATTTTATTTCAATTTCGGGCATGATACAATTTCAAGATTCATCTAAGGAAAGAACTCAATTCTTAATTGATACTGGTTCAAATTATGAAATAGCCTTGTTAGTATCAGATAGTTCTTTAATTGAAAGGTATAGTTTAGGGAAAGTAATATATGAAAACGACTTTTTTAATGTTGAAAAAGAAATAGATTATACTTATGTATCATATAACATTGGGGATAATACAAAATCACATAACATAAGAGCTTTAATGTTTTTTAGGGAACCAAGTATGTTCTCCATATTTGGTTCAAGAAAAATTGGTGTCTTATTAGGAGTTCCTTTTTTTTTAAAATATAATTCATTAGTGATTGATAATTTTGAAAAGAAATTATATTTATTTAAATGACTTTTAAAATTTCTATTTTCAATTGGCAGGATATGCAGTATATTTTGAATTTATACACAGCCAAGTGCTTTAACTTATTTAATCATTTCAGCATTATTATTTCTATCATTATAATATTCTGATCAAACACACCAAGGATGTTATTTTATAAAACCCAGCTGCTAACAAGGGGTGTAGCCAATGTGGGTTGACTCTGGAACTTCGGAGCGATTTCGCCCGCTCGGGCGTTTTCGTCGGGGGACGAAAACGTAGCCCGCTCTCCCACACTTGCCACACCCCCAGCCGTTATGCACAAGTGCCGAAAAAATCGCAAAATACACGGTAACACCAATTTACTGATAGAAAACATAACAAGATTTTACCTCAAAGCCAGCTGAAAAGAGAATATTTTGACAGAATAGCGGAACGGATAGCGGTTCGCCATTTGAACATTAGGAAAAGAGAGCGTTTTGAAGTTTTGGACAGCGGTCAAGCAGAGGAAGATAAAAAAAAAGTAGTCGCTACGCTCCTACTTTATATAAAACAAGCAAAGCCTTAGATTGTAAGGAAAAGTTCATAGGGTTTCGCATCGGGCTGAAATAAAAAACGGCTGGAAAACCAATCGCTTCGTGGGATAGTAAGTTGGTTGGGATTGCGGAAATTACACCAATATTTGGATAGTATCAGCTGAATAGGATAATTTCCAGCGTTTTGTAATGGGCTGCTAGATAAAAAATAGAGGAAGTAGTCGCTGCGCTCCTACTTCGTAAGAAAAATCTTCAAAACTTCGGGTTGAAAACAGGAAAAATGCCCTGAGTATAAAAAAATTCGCTAGCTTTGGTTAGCGGTTAGAAAGGGTAGAACACGAAAGGCTGACTTTTATATTGGATAGTTTACCGTGTAGGAATATAAATGAAAGACTAAGCACCAGTGCATAACACGCGGTGTAAGCAATGTGGGGGATGTGATGACTTCGGGTCAGCAACACTCGCATTGGGTGGTTTTTAGCGGCGGATGAAGACGATGTACCACGTTCTCCCCCACTGCTCACACCGCCATCCGTTGTGCCCAATGGTTGAAAATCCGAGCTGAAGAGATTAAGTCATTGGCTGACAGTAATGGAGAATTTCAGCAAAATCGCCAATTTATTGATTGACAATCTATTTCACGAGTGAGGTTTTGCCTTGGTTTGACT
>JAQUBO010000056.1 GCA_028686735.1 Bacteroidales bacterium | reverse complement strand
AGGACGAAGTCTATAATATGACTAGCTTTGCTAATAAAACCAATTGACAACTTTACACATTCAATCTGGTGGTTTTAATACAAGCGTTTTGCCTTAGCAAGCATTCTAACCCGTATTATCCTAGAGTACTAAAAAGAAATAATACGAGTTAATATATGTTTAACAAAACACTAAAATTAAGTCTTTTTTTTATCTTTGTACTATGAAAGATTTGAGTGTAGTCATAATAACAAAAAACGAAGCTAAAAATATCGAGCACTGTCTTGCATCTATCACTACTATAAGCAGTGATATTATTATAATTGACTCTGGATCCATAGATGATACTAAATTAATTTGCAACAAATATCCAGTTAGATTTATAAATAACACATTTATAGATTATAGCACACAAAAAAACTACGGGAATCAATTTACAAAAAACAACTACATTTTATCAATAGATGCTGACGAAGTTTTGTCCAAAGAATTAATGCAATCAATAAACGCCATAAGTTTTAACAATAATAACAACAAAGCATACAGCTTTAACCGACTCAACCACCATTGTGGCAAACCTATAAAATATACAGGTTGGTATCCCGATAAAAAATTAAGAATATGGAATAAACACTTTGGGCAATGGGAAGGAACAATACATGAAAAAATTGTTTTTAAAGAAAAGCCCGAGATATCACATTTAAAAGGAGACCTACTACATTTTACTTATACCTCAAAAAATGAGCACATAAAACAAGCTAAGAAATTCAGTAAATTAAATGCTAAAAGCGATTATCTAAAAGGGAAAAAAACCAATATGGGGTTAGCTTATTTAAGCTGTGCAACGAGATTTATCTTTATTTACTTCTTTAAATTAGGATTTTTAGATGGCAAAACAGGTTTATTTATTGCAAAAACAACTGCACATGCAAGCTTTTTAAGAAAAAAAGAGTTACTTAATTTAACAAAAAACAAATAAATTTAAAAATATATGCAGAATTAAAAAAATAACTGTATATTTGCAGCAAAAGATACTAAATAAAAAATTAATATTAATTAAAAAACTAAATTGTTATGAGAAAATTTACTATTTTATTAAGTTTGGTTATTCTCGCATCATTTGCAATGGCACAGATTAATGTAAACCATAAGGCAATTGCACATAAAGGAGAAAAAACTAAAACATTTATTAAAACTCAAAAAGATGAGCCTGTTTGGCAATGTAATTTTGAGGAAGAAAACCCAATATATACAATTGGAAGTATATCTGGAGAAAAAACTTGGGCAGTAAGTGACACTACACCAACTTATGGCTACACAAATGCTGCTTATGGAGAAGCTGAAGTACCACCATCATGGATTTTTATGTTCTGGGGTTATGTACATGATTACTCACCATCAGGACAGAATTTTGCATGGATTTCAGGTATCGAGTCCTTACTTAACATTGGACCTTTTGGAGATGAGTTATCAGAAAGCTACATTCAGTTTGACAACATTAATTTAACTGATGCTTCTAATCCAAAACTTACATTTTGGCAAAATTACAAAGTATTTAACTCAGATGAGTGCTATATTGATTTTAGTAATGACGGTGGAACAACTTGGGAAAGTGTCAGAATCAATGAAAAAGCATCTTTAGGTGGTGTTAATAAACCTGGTGAAGATTATCTTGAAATAATTGCCACCAACTATATAGCTAATGCGGCAAATGCATCAATACGTTTTAGATGGGTTGTTACGGACGATGATCCTGATTATGGAGCTGGCTACGGATGGCAAATTGATGATATTCAAATAGTTGAAACTCCTGTTTATGATGCAAAATTAGATCATGGTAGAATGAGCTTCTTCGATTATATTGACTACACTTTACCTGAATATGCAGATAATAATGTATATCAAATTTCAGGCTACTATGGTAACTTACCACAAGCACAATATAGTTCACAATATGCAAATAGTTGGTTTAATGTATCGACAACAAATGTTGGTGTTAATGAAATCACTCCTATTGCTAATGTAGAAATTTTCAACCCTACAATGGAAAGTATCTTTACCAATACTGTTACAGGAACTAGCATTCTTACAAACGAGACTGATACAATTGATTTAGTAGAAACTGAATTTGCACTTGGTGAAAACCCAGCACTAGGAAAATATACAGTAGTTTACACAGTGTCAATTGAGGGGCAAGAAGACTTAGCACCAGCAAACAATGTTGACACAGCGTATTTTAATATTACTGAGAATTTTTATGGTCGCGATGTAGATGACCCTTCAAGTGCAGAAAGTATGAACAATAGCTCACTAGGTGGAAATGACGGTGAACAGTTCGGACACTCGTTTATGTTCCTATGGGAAGGAGTTATTACTTCTGTAGATGTATTTATTGATGATATGTCTAGTGATGGTACTAACTTTATTTTACATGCACAAAAATACAATAGTACTACAAGTGAATATGATATTGTTAGTTCATCTCCTTATCAAAGTATCACAGCTGAAGACCTTGGCAATTGGAAAAATGTAAGATTTGATGATGATGTTGCTATTACAATTGACCCAGAAGTTGGTGGAACAGAACTACTTATTACTTTAGAAATGTATTATAACGGACCAGATAACGAAATTTGGATTGGGTACGACAGATATAAATATGTTGACGCAGTTCATAACCATGGTTACTACTCAAAATATGTTGGCGACGACACTTGGTATTATGGCGGTTTAGAAGGTGGCTTAAGTATGCGCATTAACTTTAACGGTTTCCAAATTGAAAACTCTGTTAATGATGAAATTAATACTAATCTATCTATTTACCCAAATCCAACAACAGGTATGTTAAATATCGAAGGTATCGAAGGTGCTGATGTTCAAATCTTAAATATGATGGGACAAGTTATTGAATCAATTGAGAACATTAACGAATACAACCAAATTGATATGTCAAAGCATTCAAATGGAACATATTTTGTTAAAGCTATCGTTGATGGTAACGTAATTACAAGAAAAATCAATCTTATTAAATAAGACCTGATAAAAACTAAAAAAAAGGCTTGTTTGCTTAGGTGCAGACAAGCTTTTTTTTTATTTTTACTTAAAAATATAAAAGTATGAATTATAATCAGTTATTTAAACAAATTAAAACAAAGAGAAGTTTTTTATGTACTGGCTTAGATGCTGATATTGAAAAACTGCCAAAGCATTTACTTAATCACGAAATGCCAGTTTTAGAATTTAATAAAGCCATTATTAAAGAAACTGCAAAATACACTATTGCATACAAACCAAATTTGGCCTTTTATGAAAGCTTGGGTATTAAAGCTTGGGAAACTCTTGAAAAAACTGTAGCTTATATTAGGCAAAATTATCCTGATATTTTTATTATTGCAGATGCAAAACGTGGCGATATTGGAAACACCTCCAAGTTATACGCAAAAACTTTTTTTGATAACATGAATTTTGATGCTATTACTGTTGCACCATATATGGGCGAAGATTCTGTAAGTCCATTTTTAACTTACAAAGAAAAGTGGGTTATTCTTCTTGCTTTAACATCAAACAAAGGAGCTGATGATTTTCAATATTTTTCTGAAGACAACACCAGATTATTCGAAAAGGTTCTTACTAAATCTCAAAAATGGGCAAATAAAGAGCAAATGATGTATGTAGTTGGAGCAACTCGTGCCGAAATGCTAAAAGATATCCGTAAAATTGTTCCCGAACACTTTTTATTAGTGCCAGGAGTTGGCGCTCAAGGTGGCAGTCTGCAAGAAGTTGCAAAATATGGAATGAACAAGAATTGTGGCTTATTAGTAAACTCATCTCGCGGAATTATTTTTGCGGATAATTCTGAGAAGTTTGCAAAAGTAGCTGGCCAAAAAGCAAAAGAAATTCAAGTAGAAATGGAAGAACTGCTAAAATTATATAAAGTAATTTAATTGATAATTATTTATTATCTCTTTCTGTTTTTAAAGGAAAGAAACCTTAAGCCTGTCTCTTTAGGACAAATTTTTAGAATGTAAATGAGAAAAAGGGCTTGAGCCCTAACGAAAAAAAGTTTTGGAAAGCAATTATTTTAAAAAAAGTATAGTACTTTTTTTAACTTCCTTTTTTCATGACTTTTTGGCATATATTTCAATTTGCATGATTTATGTACAAATAACTTGAAATACATAATGTCTGCAAGAACACTTGAGTAAAAAAAAAGTTTATATTGGTATTACTTGCAGAAACAATTTAACTTTGTAGAATGAATCTAGAAACAGACTCCAAGACAGAACTCAAAAAAATGCTACTTGCTACAGTGATACCTGGCAGTTTTATTTTTATATTTTGGATGATATATTTACTTGAAGTTAGTCTTAGCATTAGCTTGGCAGAATATGGACTACGTCCAAGAGAAGTTTCACAATGGTTTGGAATACTAACAATGCCTTTTTTACACGGTGGTTTCGAGCATATTATAGCAAATACTACTAGTTTTCTTGTTTTAGGGTCTCTATTATTTTATTTTTACAACGATAAAGCTATTCAAATATTTATTTGGACATATATATTAAGTGGTCTATTTACGTGGATTATTGGTAGAAGCAGCATTCACATAGGAGCTAGTGCCATGATTTATGCATTTGCCGGATATTTATTTACAGCTGGAATATTAAGCAAAAACATTAGACACACCGCAATAGCTCTAATTGTAGTATTTCTTTATGGCAGTATGATATGGGGGATTTTTCCCATGAATAATAATGTTAGTTGGGAAGGGCACCTATCGGGATTTGCTGTAGGTATCATATTATCATTTATGTACAAACCTCCCAAATACATTGACGAATTTACCGCATATTCTGAATTTGATGAGGATTGTGATTGTACCGAAGATGATAATATTGAAATTAAATATTCTTACAAAGAAAACACCAACAAACAAGAATAAATGGATATATCTAACCAAAATATTTTACCTTGGAATGACTATTCATCTTACATAAAACAAGAGTTTGGTACTAGAGTTCAAAAGATCTCTATAAATGCTGGTTTCACATGTCCTAATAGAGATGGATTGTTAGGTAAAGGTGCCTGTATTTATTGCACAAACAAGAGCTTTAGCCCCTTTTACTGTAATAAAGGATCAAGCATTAAAGAGCAATTAGAGAAGGGGATTGCATTCTTTAGTCCAAAATATAAAACTCAAAAATATCTGGCATATTTTCAATCATTTACCAATACTTATGATAAAATAGACGTATTAGAACAAAAATACCAAGAAGCCTTATCTGTGGATGGAGTAAAAGGTCTTGTAATAGCCACTCGTCCGGATTGCATAGACAAAGAAAAGCTGAAAATGATAAAATATGTTTGCAAAGATAAATTCCTCAGCATAGAATATGGTGCAGAATCAACCATTGACAAGACTCTAAACTTTATAAATAGAGGTCATTCTTATCAACAAACTATCGATGCAGTTAATCTTACTACCAAAATGGGTATTAACTGTGGTTTACATTTAATCTTAGGTTTACCTGGCGAAAACAAAACAGATTTTCTTAATCATGCTGTTGAAATATCGAAACTACCAATTAAGACATTAAAAATACATCAAATGCAGGTACTTAAGGGCACAAAACTGCAAAAAACTTATGAACAAAGTCCTAATTTATTTTACGACATAAGTCTAAATAATTATTTAAACATAATTATCGAATTTTTGGAGATTTTAAATCCGAATATTATAATAGAGCGTTTTACGAGCGAAGCTCCAAAAGATATGATTATTTACCCTGACTGGAAAGGGAAAAAAAACTTTGAAATTAGTCATATCGTACGAAACAAAATGCAACAATTAAAAACTTACCAAGGGAAAAAATTTCATTCATAAATTCAAAATTGATTAATATGCTATTCAATTTTCATACGCATAACATTAAAGAGCCTTTAGGCATAATAAATATATATCCAAAAGAAAGCCTCCCCCAAAAAGGTATTTTCTCTAGTGGATTGCACCCATGGTATTATTCAAAAAATTATAAATCGGAACTCGAGATTATAAAAAAACGTGCTAATAACTCTCAACTTGTAGCTATTGGAGAAACAGGATTTGACCCAAAATCTCCAGTCGAACTAAACGAACAGCAAATAATTTTCAAAAAACATATAGAAATTTCGGAATTTTATCAATTGCCATTAATTATACACTGCGTAAAATATTATAACGAACTGATAAAACTAAAAAAACAATTAAGTCCCAAACAGTCGTGGATTGTTCATGGATACAATAGTAAAGCTACAACTTTACAGCAATTGATAGATGCAGGGTTTTATATTTCCGTTAATTATGGTTTACTAAAACACAAAAAAAAAGCAGAAGATGTGCTACAAGTTGCAGGACTAAACAAATTTTTTATCGAAACTGACGATAGTGATGAAGATATCGCAATAAATTATAAGTTTGTTGCAAATTATTTTGCTTGTTCGACAGATGAAATAAGTAATCAAATTATTGAAAATTTAAAAAAGATTGGTTTAGATGTGGCGTGAAAGAACAAAACTATTATTAGGTAATGAGAGCTTAGAGAAACTTCAAAATTCCCGTGTACTAATTTGTGGATTAGGAGGAGTTGGGGGTGCTGCGGCAGAGCAATTAGTAAGGGCAGGTGTTGGAAATTTATGTATAATTGATGCCGATACTATCTCTGAAAGCAACATAAACCGCCAAATTATTGCTACACATAATAATATTGGGACTTTAAAAACCGAAGCTTTGAAAGAAAGACTATTACTAATAAACCCAAATCTAAATTTAAGCCTTAAATCCGAATTTTTAAAAGACATCATGCTTGAAAAAATCTTGCTAGAAGCTTGGGATTATGTTATTGATGCAATAGATACCTTATCTCCAAAATTAGAGTTAATTAGAGTGTGTTACAAAAACAATATTCCATTTGTAAGCAGCATGGGAGCAGGAGGCAAGACAGATCCAACCTGTATAAACATTGCTGATATTTCGAAATCCTACAACTGTAACTTAGCAAGAATTATCCGAAAACGTTTACACCAAATTGGTATTTATAAAGGCTTTACTGTAGTATTTAGCACTCAAAAAACAGATAAAAATGCAATAATAGAAGAAGAAAGTCAAAATAAGAAATCAAATGTTGGTACAATTAGCTATATGCCAACAATCTTTGGTTGTATGTGTGCGTATGCGGCGATACAAGGAATTGCCGAAATTTAATTTGTAATAAGCAATGGTTTGTTACTTAAGCGTTTCACTCTAAAAAACCTGTTATATTTTTAAGTATTCGAGACTCTAGGTTGTTTACATCTGCTTTTACAAAAGTTTCTCCTGTAATTTTCTCAAACAATTCTATATATCTTTCCGAAATACCATTAACAATTTCATCTGACATTTCTGGAATAGTTTCTCCCTGCTGTCCATTAAAATTATTTTCCATTAACCATTCTCTTACAAATTCCTTTGACAGTTGGTGCTGATTTTCTCCAGCATCAAATCGATCTTGGTAGGTATCAAGATAAAAATAGCGTGATGAATCGGGAGTATGAATTTCGTCGATTAAATAAATCTGTCCATTCTTTTTTCCAAATTCATATTTAGTATCAACTAAAATAAGTCCTTTTTCGTTGGCTATTTTGGATCCACGTTTAAAAAGTTTAAGTGAATAATCTTCGAGTTGAGTATATTCTTCTTCGGTAATTAGTTTTTGTGCAATAATTTGCTCACGTGTAATATTTTCATCATGAAAACCTTGTTGGGCTTTAGTAGTAGGCGTTAAGATAGGATTATCAAAAGCTTGATGCTCCTTCATTCCCTCTGGAATTTTTATTCCACATATTTGACGTGCCCCATTTTTATATTCACGCCAACTACTACCAGTAAGATATGCTCTAACAATCATTTCGATTGGATACGGTTCACATTTATGTCCAACAGTAACCATTGGGTCTGGACAATCAATTTTCCAATTAGGAACAATATCAGCAGTTGCATCAAGAAATTTTGCAGCAATTTGATTTAACACTTGACCTTTAAAAGGGATCCCTTTTGGCAAGACAACATCAAAGGCTGAAATTCTGTCAGTAACTATCATAAGCATTATTTCGTCTCCTATATCATAAACATCACGTACCTTCCCGATATAATGATTTCTTTGATTTTTAAAATTAAAACAAGTTTTTGTTAATGCTTTCATATTATTGGTTTTTATTAGAAGTATCTTCAAATTTTTCGTAAGCATCAATTATATGCGTTACGACTTTATGCCTGATAATATCAGATTTATCAAATTCTACAAATGATATTTCATTGATATTTGCTAATATTTTTTTTGCTGATAATAATCCAGACTCAAGTTTTTTTGGTAAATCAATTTGCGTTAAGTCTCCTGTAACAATAAACTTTGAATTTTCGCCCATTCTAGTAAGGAACATCTTAATCTGCGTATAAGTAGCATTTTGGGCTTCATCTAAAATAACAAAGGAGTCACTAAGTGTTCGTCCTCTCATAAACGCTAGGGGAGCAATTTGAATAATCTTTTCTTCTATATATTTTTCAAGTTTTTTATGAGGTATCATATCAAGCAAGGCATCATAGAGAGGTTGCAAATATGGGTCTAGTTTCTCACGTAAATCACCAGGTAAGAACCCTAAATTTTCGCCTGCCTCCACAGCAGGACGCGATAAAATAATTCTTTTAACTCGCATTTCTTTTAATGCACTAACAGCAAGTGCAATAGATGTATAAGTTTTTCCTGTTCCAGCAGGTCCAATTGCAAAAATCAAATCATTTTTTAGAGAATTATCAACCAACACCCTTTGATTTTTTGTTTTGGCACGCACAGGTTTACCACTCACACTATATAAAAGTACTTGTTTATCTCGTTCTGCATCAGATTTATTGTCTTTACTAGCAATAATTTGCTTTATATCCTTATTACAAATATTATTATATTTTTCAAAGTGCGAAATAAGGGCCTCTAATTTTTCTTCAAACACTAAGATTTTATCCGCATCACCCATAACTTTGATTACGTCTCCCCGCACAATGATTTTCAGTTGTGGAAATAATTTTATGAGTGTCTCAATGTTTGCTTCACGAACACCATAGAATTTATTCAAATCAGAAACTTCAATTAAAATACTTTTTTCGGTCATCTAATAAATTTATCATAGTTTTGTAGTTACAAATAAAACTATTTTTTAACTTTAAACAGATTTTTTTAATTTAATTTATAAACAATTATTAATAACACCAAATGTCAACAATTGTAACATTAACAACTGACTGGGGACAAAGCGATTACTATATCGGAGCTGTAAAGGCTGCTATATTATCAAAAGTTCCTAACACTGTTTTTGTTGACATTTCGCATAATATAGAATCATTTTCGATTGCCCAAGCCGCATTTGTATTAAAAAGTTCGTACCACCAATTCCCTTCTGGTACTATTCACATTGTAGGAGTAGATAGCGAGCCGGATAAACATGGTAATATTCTTGTAATACCATATCTAAATCAGTATTTTATTTTAAACGATAATGGTATTGCAGGTTTATTATTTGGAAATGAACCTACACCAGCAATAATTATCAAAACAGGCTTCGCATTTGAAGGTTCATCGTTTACTGAACTCAATATCTTTAGCAATATTGCTATTATTATTTTAAAAAATGGGGACATAGAAAATTTAGGAGAAAAAAGTACTAATTATAAAAGATTTCCCGAATTACTACCTAACTTAGAAACAAATACAATAAACGGAGAAATTATATACATAGACTCATACGGCAATGCAGTTAGCAACATAAATAAAGAGCTATTTGATACAAATATTGAGGACACAAAATATGAAATATTAATAAATTCAAACCTTTATAAAACAAAAAACATTTACAAAGCCTATAAAGAAGTTGAAAAAGGAGATATTGTATGCATATTTAATTCTCTTGCACTACTAGAAGTGGCTATTAGAGAAGGTAGTGCCAGCCAACTATTAAGTTTAAAAAGGAAATCGGAAATTAGAATTAAATATAAATTATGAAAAGACTAATAATTATATTTTTAACTTTTAGTCCATTTTTTTTATTCTCACAAAAACTATATAATGCAGAATTTAGATTAGATAATGGTTTTGTTGCTCCTCATCGTATAGGTATGGAGGGTCTAGCACAAAAACCATCGTATGGATTTGACTTATGTTTCTTTTTCGACCACGGCAGAAATAATTATTACGACATAAAATATAATAGCCCTTACACTGGTTATGGCATCATGTGGCAAAACTTAGGAAACCCTAAGGTATTAGGTCAATCGTTTGCAGCCTATTCGTTTATGGAGTTTAATTTTTTTCAGAGTAATAGTCTTATGCTTTTAGCCAGAATAAATGGAGGCTTAACCTATCTTACCAAGACATATAATAAAGATACTAATCCTGAGCATATTGCCATTGGGACAAACCTAAATTTTTTTTTCAAACTAGATCTCGGCATAAAATACAAAATACCTAATCAAGATTTTACAATGAGATTAAGTGGAGGGATAATCCACTTTTCAAACGGGTCGGTAAAAAAACCAAACTTAGGACTCAATCAAATAAACTTTTCGCTTGGAATGGCGTATCAGTTAAATCAAATTAACAGGCAAGAAAATATTAGCAAAGCAAACGAAAAGCCAAAAAAAAAGAATGAGTTTATTATTATGGCAAGCTTAATAACGGCAGATGACTATACAAAACAACCAAACAGTCGTGGCGGTGGGTTTTTATGTAGTACTGGTACTTTGGGATATAATTACATATATTCTAAAATCGGAAAAGTAGGAATTTCGGGCGATATATTCTATAATGAAAATTTATACTATAACTATGACCACCATATTGACTCATTAATAACAGTTCACGAAATGCCCTCCGATATTATCAGAGCAGGAGTTAGTATTGGGCACGAATTAGTTTATAAACGACTTAGTTTGCTTAGTTATGTCGGATTTTATTACTACAACGAAGTTAAACCTCACGATTTTATGTACTCACGCTTTGGTATTAGATACTATGTTTTTAACAATTTCTTTATTAATGCTACAATAAAAGCTTATGGCTTCAAAGCTCATTATATCGAATCGGGCATAGGGTTTAGTTTTAAAAACTAATTTTTTTACTTAGTTTTATTGACTTTAATAATCTTCTCCCCATTCTCTGTCTTAATTTTTACAAGATATAATCCAGATGGTTTATTTTTTATAATACTCGAAGCATCATATATTTTATTTGAAGTACGTGTTTCAAAAAATAATTTCCCCATTGCATCAAATATCTGAATAGTAAACTCTGTTGCTTGCCATTGATTTTCGATAAACAAACTACCGTTGGTAGGATTTGGGAAAACACTTACAAAATTTGCATTTTGAATCTTATCAATATTACTAGTATAAGAGAAATTAATCTCATCAATATAAAGAGCATTTCCTTCCCCAGCTTCGACCTCAATCATAACTCTTAAATTTTCTCCATTAAGTAAATTAGGTTCGATTACAAAACTATGTGTTTTCCAATGAGAACTAGTAGGCACATAAGTACTATAGGAAGATGTATAAGTAGATATTAACTTGGACGACGATATTACATCTACAATACGCACAGAATCGCCACAAGAATTTGATATATAGAACTTAAGTCGGTCGCCTGCTGCAGTTCCAAATTTCCCATAAGCAGCTTTATAGCTAACATAAATTCGTTTCTGAGTATCTGTAATTTTTAAATTAGGAAGATAAATTCTATTTTTTGTTCCTATTTCATTTCTCTTATTTATAATACGTATTGCTTTGCCTTCGGATCCATAAGAAGTTTGTTCCCAATTTTCACTTCCTGCTTTTTCGAGATAGAAATCATTATTTGCATTTCCTGTTATTTTTGGAAAGTCATTGGTTTCAAACGACACAGTATATGGCAACAAATAAGCATCTTGTTTATCGTAAACTCTAACATAATTAGGTGCTTTTTTAGTATTTGTTTCTACAGAATTTTCGGCAGTTAGTTCAACATAATATTCACCTTTTAACTCATAAAATACACTTGGGTTTTCATCATACGACATTTCGGGCATTCCACCTTGAAAAGTCCAGTTAATAGCATCCACTTGATTTGTTCCGTGAGTTAAATTATTGTACTGTACCGTAAACCCTTCGCAACCTAGTTTTTTATTACCAGTAAAATCCGCAACAGGAGAACATAATTCAGGAATATAATCATTATTAGTTCCTGTAGCGATAAGGTTTTCTTCTGTAATTAGATTATTTCTGTCAGCTACCTCGGAATTCAAGACTGTTCTCATCATATCTGCCTGTCCATTCGAGAACATTTTAGTGCAGTAACTATACTCCATAAAATTCTGCACATTATCTAGCGAGCCACAAGTAACTGCTGACAACACACAAGATGTATGACCAATAGTGTTTGGTGTATCTTCGATACCATCATCGATATCACAATTTGACAAAACCCCTGGTTCATTTGTTGACCCCCATGGATGAGCAAGATTAAGATAATGTCCGACTTCATGAGTAAGTGTACTCCCATGAGTAAAAGAACTTGTTCCTATTGTTCCCACATAATCATGCAACAATATCACACCATCCGAGCCATAAGGAGCAGTACCTGGATAATATGACCAACCAGCCGCACCACTAGGCAAAGAATTAACTACCCAAATATTTAGATATTTTTCAGGAGGCCAAGTTGGAGCAGCTTCTTTTGCTTGCTCTCCCCCTCTATAAGTTGTTTCAGACACAGTTCTAGTTACACCCATCGTACAATTACCATAAGGGTCTTTTCTAGCTAAACGAAACTCTATATTGCAATTTGCTGCTATTGGCTTAAAAGCTTCGACTATAGCTGCAGTGTCGTGTCTTAAATGATTAAAGTCTTTATTCATAAAATCAACCGCACTCTGAATTTGCTCATAAGTGATATTTTCTTCGCCATAATTATGAACAACATGAAAAACCACAGGTATAATATATGTTTCACCAGATTTTTGTATATTATTAATGTTATTATCAATAAATTCTTTTAACATGGCTCTTTCTTTAACTACGTCAGGATTTGTTCGTAATATTTCCTGATATATTTCATCAGTTAAACAATACCATGACTCATCTTCTTGAGCAAACACAAAAAAGCTTAAATAGACAAACACAAATAATAAGAATATTCTTTTCATTATAAAATCATTAAGTTCATTAAAAACCACATCTAAGTTTTAGAAGTCATTCATTTAGTAAATAAACTAATATTTAGTAAAAACAGTTGCAGAGGAGCTCACAAATTATACAAAAACACAAGTTTTAATTGTAAAGCATTACTTTTAGATAAAGAAACAATCATTAAATTAACCCGCATTATTACCTTCGGTGAGGGCTAAAGCCGTTCACCGCTTTTTGTAGAATATGTTAGTAAATGTCAGATTGTCAAACATTTATATTGTTTATCAAAAGTCATTAATGCACCCAAATTTTAGTGCTGCTTGCGATTGTCTTTGTGCATCTACTTAAGTCGGGATGCGACTGACAAGCCTTGACCTACCTAAGTCGCATCCCGACTTAATTACTTTTAGATAAAGAAACAATCATTAAATTAAACAACTAGCGAATTAAACGTGCCCCCCTCTATTGTATAACACTAGGTTTTACAAGACAATTAGTGGTCATAATAAATTCAATCGTTGCTCAACACTTTAAACTCAACTCTTCTGTTTAATTGTCGTCCCTCATCAGTGTCATTATCTGCTATTGGTTTCTCGTATGCATATCCTTCATAAGTTAGCCTATCTTTCTCAATTCCTTTATCAATAAAATAATCGACAACAGTTTTTGCTCTGGATTTTGATAATTCTTTATTATATGCTAAACCTCCTTTATTATCGGTATGTCCAGAGATTTCAATTTTAAGTTTTGGCTGTTTGGCAAGGATATTTACGACTCGGTCTAATTCTGCAGATGACTCTGGTCTAAGTGTAGCCTTATCGTAATCGAAGAAAATATTTTTCAATACAACTGTTGTTCCAACCTCAATTCGTTGTAGTTCTATGTCTATTGTAATTTCTTGATAAGCAGATGTATCAGCAAGATTAAAATTTTCTGAATGGAAAAGATATCCATCTTTATTAACGTTTAAGCCATAGTTTTTGCCAGAGGGTAAATTCACTATATAAGCACCCGTTTGACTATTAGTAACAAAAGTTGCTACAATCTCATTTGCATTATTATCAATTATTTCAACAAATGCTTCTAATGGGAAAGATGTAACTTTATCAGTAACCACTCCTTTAACAAGCGTTAAGAAAATTTTATCTTCTTCTGGCGTTGTTTCTTCATCTTGTGGAAATCTCAGTTCATATATATCGTGGAAACCCATTCCTTCGGGTCTTACAGAAGCAAAATAAGCAGTTTTGCCACTAGCAGTTGTAACAAAAAAAGCATCATCAAGGGGAGTGTTAATAGGATACCCAAGGTTTACAGGTGTTGACCAGTTCCCATTTTTATCTTTTATGGTTTTAAAGATATCATATCCTCCCATAGTGTTATGTCCTTTCGAACTAAAATACACAGTACGTCCGTCAGGATGAAGAAATAAATCAACTTCATCATATTTTGTGTTAACAACAGGACCAAGATTTGTAGGAGCAGACCAATTTCCGTCTCTATCAAGTGTAGAATAAAAGATATCTCTTCCTCCATGAGAAAGCTCAGGATTATCAGAAATAAAATACATGGTTTTGTTATCATAAGATATACATGCAGATGATTCGTGATATTTGGAATTAATACTTTCTGAGATAGACTCTGGTTTCGACCACCTACTACCTCTCAATTTTGAAACATATATATCGCCACCATTTTGATCTACATAAACAAATAAACTTTGACCATCAGGGGATAATCCAACAACAGCATCGTGCAATTTTGAATTTAATGGAGAACCAACACTTCGTGCTTTTGTCCAACCTGTTTCAGTTTTAGTGGATTCATAAATATCTTCATAATACATACCATCGCCAGCAATTTTCCCTCCTGTAGATCCTTTACGACGAGAAGTAAAATATAATTTTGAGCCATCTGCTGTTATCATGGGACCATATTCACGATATTCTGTATTTATATTTTTTCCAAGATTTATAATTTCAACTTTTGTAGTATCCTTTAATATTTCTTTTCCATTACGACACTCTGTAATGTACTTATTAATATTATCAATTTCTTCTACACTTTTAAGTTCAGTAATAAATTCGGAATAAAACTTTATAGCTTCATCAAATTTATAATTCAAATGATAAGCCCTTGCGAGATAAAATTTTATTTTTTTATCAACCTTTTGGTTAAGTTCATAAGCTTTTAGGAAATACTCTAAGCAATCATATTTTTGAGTAGTATTATAATAACAATATCCTATCTTAAAGTTAAGATCAGCATTATTTGGATTAAATTCGTAAGCCTTCATATAAAGTTTTAGGCCCTCTTCGATTCTATTTGTTTCATTATAAACCAAGATATTAGCATTTTTAATTTGCTTTTTTGCAATAGAGAGTTCATTTGGTTGATTTGGAAAATTCCTTTTTGAAAAAGCGATATCATTTTGCGAATAAGCAGCAAAACCAACAATAATTGAAACAAAAAATAATAACAAATTCTTCATCATAAAAAGGTATATTTCAAATTCTACAAAAATATACTGTTACTGGCATTATTACCAGCAACAGCATAATACTAATACGTTTATTTAATACTAACTACTTTAAATTCAACTCTTCTATTTTGTTGTCTTCCTTCATCAGTATCGTTTGTTGCAATGGGTTGCAAATAAGCATAACCTTTATAAGTAAGCCTTGGTTTGCTTATTCCTTTATCAACAAGGTAATCTACCACCGATTTTGCCCTTGCTTCTGACAATTGTGTATTAAACTGTAGTCCACCGTGGTTATCAGTATGTCCTCCAATTTCAATGGTCATATTTGGATACGAATTTAGTAATGCTATAAGTCTTTCGAGTTCTGGGTGTGAAGTTTCACGAAGGGTTTCTTTACCATAATCGAAGAAAATATTTTTAAGCACAATTTTCGAGCCTATTCCCACTTTACTTAAGACAACATCTTTTGTAACCTCCTGATATGCAGTAGCTTTAGGTATATCAATATTCTCACTATAAAACAAATATCCGTCAGCTTTAACAGCAATACCGTAATTTTTACCAGAAGGCAAACTTACCAGATATTTACCAGTTTTACTATTTGAATTAATAGTTGTTATTAATTCATTTTTATCGTTATCAACAATTTCGATACTTGCTTCAATTGGAGCCTCACTTAAAGCATCTGTTACTGTACCTTTCATAATAGTAAGTCGGACTTTTCTAACTTCGACAACTTCCTGCTCAACTTTTTGTTGGATAGTAGCAGTAGAGCTTGCTATTAAGACATCTTCACTACCTACGACCATCATTTTCTCTGGCCCCAAGAACGTAATTCGGTAAATGTCTTGCAAGCCATAACCATCTTCTCTGGCACTAGAATAATAAGCATATCTTGCATTTCCAGCAACAACAAAAAAGACATCATCTTCAGGGGTATTAACTGGATAGCCTATATTAACAGGTTCTCCCCAATTTCCAGCTCCATCATTTTCTGAATAAAAGATATCATATCCTCCCATAGAGCCTTCTCGTTTAGAACAAAAATACATAGTTACTCCGTCAGGGTGCATAAAAACGCCTTCTTCATCATATTTTGTATTAATTGGTGCCCCAACATTTTTTGCGTTTCCCCATTTTCCATTATCTTGCTTTTCGCAAACAAAAATATCTTTACCACCATAAGATTTATTTCCGAAACCATCTTTTTCGCGGTCAGAAACAAAATAAAGATACTTACTATCATAGGAAATAGAGGCAGATGTCTCGTGAGTTTTAGTATTTATATTTTTATTCATTTCCTTAGGCTTACTCCAGCTTTCTCCATCGAGTTTACTTTCGTAAAGTGTTCCATCAGGCACACCTTTATATGTATAAAGTATTTGTCCATCTGGAGATAGCCCCACCGAAGCGTCGTGTCCGTCAGTATTAAGACTTCGCATATTTATTGCTTGTGACCAACCCTTGTCATCATCATTATAAGCAATATATAAATCTTCATAATACAATAAGTCATTAGGGTCTATCGCATCACCAGTACTTCCCTCACGCCGCGAAGTAAAAATAATAAGCGACTCATCAGTAGTAATTACTGGGCCATAATCAGGATATTTTGAATTTACTGCTGGTCCAAGATTATCAATAAAAACTCGTATTGGTTTTGCAATTAATTCTTTACCAACTTCGCATTCTTTTATTCTTTTATCAACATCATAAACAGGGATATCCTTTTGTTTTTTAGACTTTTCTTGTGGCTGTTGATTTTTATATTTTCTAAAAAACTCTAAAGCTTCATCAAAATTATAAGTTAGTTGCTTAGCCCAACCTAAGAGATAAAAAATATCATCAGCTACACCAGGTTTTGCCCTATATGCTTTTTCAAGAAAATCGAAAGCCTTATTTTTTTCGGTAGAATACAAATAACAAGCACCTATTTTATAATTTAATTCAGGATAATGCTGATTATATTCATAAGCTTTTAAGTATCCTTTTAAAGCCATTCGGTATGCTCCAGGTTGAGCCATAGCATAAGATTCATCCGAATATTTTATAGATGACATAGCATCTTTAAATCCATTTTTTCCTTGTTTAAACTCTTTTTTATTGATATCGACAGGCATCTGTGCATTAGAATTGACAAATGCAAAACTCAAGAATAATACAAGCGATACTAATATAATATTTTGGTTTTTCATAATATCTAAATTTATTTTTTATACTCAATACAAACTGAACAATACTCTTCTGCCACCTCTAGTCCTAATTCTTTTGCCTTTTTCCAATCATCACAAGCACCACTCATATTCCTCATCATTTCTTTTGCCGATCCTCTATGGATATAAGCATAAGCATAATCTTGCTTCATTGAGATTGCCGTAGAAAAAGCCTCTATAGCAGATTCATAATCTTTTAATTTATAATAACACAAACCTATATTATTATATGCGTAAGCGTAGTCTTTTTTAAGCTTTAGTACATTTCTAAAAACTTCAATAGCCTCTTCGTATTTTCCAGACTCATAAAGAGCAATTGCTTTATTATTTACCGCTACATGATATTCAGCATCTTTGGCTATTGCATTATCATAAGCTTTGCAAGCTCCCTCATAATCTTTATTTAACCTTTTAGCACTTCCTAAATTATTATATAATAGTGCGACATCTCCATTAATTTCAATAGCTTTATTATAATCAGCAATTGCATCATCATATTTCTCTAACATTCGATTTGCTGAGCCTCTATCGTTAAATGAGAAATAATGATTTGGGTCAACTTCGATAGCCTTATTAAACTCAGCAATAGCTTCTTCGTATTTAGCTTCGTTAAATTTCATCACTCCCATAAAGTAATACATATTTACATCTTCATACCCCATATCCATTGCTTTATTAAAAGCCTCTACTGCCAGTTCATTTTGCTTAAGATAATAAGCACAATACCCTTTAAGATAGATCAGATTTGCATCATCTTTGATTTTTTCGCCATACAGAGTTAAATCGTCAAGAGCTTTTTGATATTCTTTTTGTTGAATATAGGTTGTTCCTCTTCCATACAAAGCTTTTATAAGTTTTGGATTTAATTCTAAGGCTCGGGTAAAACTCTGGATTGAGGCATCAAATTGATTTTGCTGATAGAACTGCACACCATCGTTATAAGCAATATTAGCCTGCTGATCTTCTGCGACTATCGAAGTACTTGCAGTATCTTCAACGGCTGCATCTCCCTCGAAACCGATTTTTATTGGCACAACAATCTGCGAAGTATCTGTTTCCTGAGCATAAATCACAGAAGCCATTATGCAAAACAAAATAAATAATAAATTCTTTTTATTCATAGCTATTTGTATTTAAAAATTTATATACATATAATTTTCATATATTTACAACAAAAGTAACAAATATTTTTTAATATTTTTTTTAATCTATCAACAATTTTTTTTATATATTATTACTTTTCCCTTTATTCATTTAATCCATGACAATGTTTATATTTTTTCCCACTCCCACAAGGGCATGGATCATTTCTCCCCACTTTTTTCTCCACTCTCACAGGTTCTGGTTTAGATTTCCCCTTACTTGGGTCATTATAACCAGGATCTTCGCGACCTGTTTTCATTTTACTTAAATCGAGTTTAGATTTTACTCTAGCCTCTTTTACTTGTTCAGCATTTTCGACAGGAATATACCCCTTCATCAAAGTTATAACGACAGATTTGTTAATTTTATCGAGCATAGTTTTAAACAAGTCAAACGACTCTAATTTATAAATTAACAAAGGGTCTTTCTGCTCATAAGATGCAGCTTGTACCGATTGTCTCAAATCGTCCATTTCGCGAAGATGTTCTTTCCATAATTCGTCAATAGTTTTTAATACTACTGTTTTATTATATGCTGTTACAATTTCTGTGCCTTGAGACTCATAAGTTTTTTCAAGATTAACAACCACATTATACACCTTACTCCCATCCGAAACTGGGACTAAAATATTTTCATATTGGCTTGCATTATTTTCAAAAACTGTTTTAATAACAGGATAAGCTTGATTTGCAATTGCTACTGATTTACGTTTATGAGTTTCTCTTAATTTCCCATACAAATATTCTGTAAGTTCGTTACGCGATAGGTTTGAATACTCTTGCTTTGACAAATCAAGTTCTATAGATAACATTTTATAAGCTTCTAATTTTAACTCATCAAAATCGACAACCCCATAAAGTTCATCAACAAAACTAACACAGAGGTCATATATCATATTTGCTATATCTGCACCAAGTCTTTCTCCATTAAGAGCATTTCGACGTTTTTTATAAATTACTGTACGTTGCGAATTCATAACGTCATCG
>JAQUBO010000055.1 GCA_028686735.1 Bacteroidales bacterium | reverse complement strand
TTGTGTAAGAGTGGTCGAGATACCAATTTTTATACTGCAAATCGCGAGTATAATTATTTGTAAGATCTTGTAAATATTCCTCGGAATATACAGCATCTAAACGTGGGTCGGGAGTAATACTTTGTGCTAATGCAAAAGCAGAAACAAAAGATAAAAGTCCAATTATTATTACAATTTTTTTCATATTCTTTTTATGTGTTTTATCTATTAACGTTTTATTTCTAAATAGGTTGTCTGTAATGTGTACAAACCAATAAAAATCATTCAAAACAGGACAAAAAAAATGCAAAGACACACTTTGCACTTTTTAATATAGATTTACCAAAATACCTATTGGCTTTTCCTAGCAGAATAATTTAACTTTAATGCACTAGCTTTTCTTAACTCTTGTTTAATGTCAGTAACAATTCCCATTCGAGTATCCTGATGTACTTTTAGCGAAGTCGTCATAAAAGGGACTTCCGCCTCATCTCTTTGAGCTCGCTCAGCAAGAATATATTCGTATATATCTGAGAGTTCGGCAAAAGCAGCGTTTAACTGTATTCTTGGCTCTGTCCCATACATTCTTTGATAATTCTGTTTAGGTTTACCAACATATATATAGCTTACTAAGGATTTTTTCTCTAATTTTTTTATTTCAGTAGCGGGAGGTAAATCAGAGTTTGTCAAATCGACTTTAAGTTCTACCTCTCTCATAACGGTTGTAACCATAAAAAAGAACAGTATCATAAATACGATATCAGGTAATGATGCTGTTGATATTCCAACAGATGCTTTTTTCTTTTTCTTTCCAAATTTTGACATTATTATTTTCCTCCAATATTTTTAGGTTCGGCTTCAGAAATTCTTTGCGGATAAATTTGACGCACCGCTTCTTGCTCCTCTTCAGTAAGGTCGTCATATTTACGTTTTCCAAAATATTCAAAAGCAGCCTCATCCCGCAATTCGTTATATGCTGCGACGAGTTCGTTTTGCACTTCTATATAACGTCCATAAGTTGTTCCTCTATCATTCCGCAACGAAATAATTCCTTGAGATATCATTACCTCTTTCCCCAATGCATCAATAAATTGAGCTTCTTTCATTGACAATTTTGGATTATTTGCTGCATTTTTAATAAACATTTTTGTTTCTTCTCTAAGGATTTGGACATTCATTGGTTTTCCATTGACCAATAATTTATCTTGAGCATTAATTAAGACAATAAAAATATTTCGTTGATTAATTTCCTCGGAAGTTTTTTGTTCATCTTCGGGAATAGGAGGTAACTGCCGGGCAATACCGGTATCCACGTCCATAGTAGTGGTAACAAGGAAAAAAATCAGCAACAAAAAAGCTATATCAGCCATTGATCCTGCATTTATTTCTCCTACTTCATGTTTTGCCATAGTTATTAATTTTTAATTATTTACGACTATAAATTATCTCCATATTCTTGACAGCTCTGTATAAACAAGAGCCACAACTGTAATACCAAGAAGTATATACATCCCAATCATAGAAGTCTCCACATTTCTAGAAACACTTTCGGTGATATCAAAATTTGCAGCCCCTAAGAACTCGGGTATTGCATCTGATGCGAGAGAGTAAGAAACGCCGACCAGTAAAGCAATTGCTCCTATAGCGACAGCAGGTTTAATTGCACTTTTAGGATTATCAATAGCATCTACAACAAATTTATATATAGCAAATCCTACTGCCATAACGGCACATAAAATAAGCAATACAATAGAAGCATTTAAGACAAGTGCTCCCCATGAGTCAGCAGTTTTTTCGACTTCTAGAATTTTCATATCAGCGGGCATATCTGTCATTGTTGCGAGTGCTTCTTCTAACATATTTGCATCCTTTACAAAAAAGAGAATTGCAATAAGTGCAGCAGCTCCAATAACAGCCCAACCAACTATTTTTATAATTTTATCTAACATGATAATTTTTATTTAAATTATTTATTTTTTTGCTTTAAATTCCACTAAAATATCAATTAATGTAATAGATGCGTCTTCCATGCTATTTACAATAGAATCAATTTTACCAATGATATAGTTATAGAATACTTGCAATACCATAGCAACAATTAAACCACTAACGGTAGTAATAAGAGCGACTTTAATACCACCCGCCACAAGAGATGGGTTAATATCCCCAGCTGCCTCAATAGCATCAAAGGCACCAATCATACCAATCACTGTACCCATAAAACCTAACATAGGAGCTAAAGCAATAAACAATGCAATCCAAGTAAGACCGTTTTCGAGTTGTCCCATTTGAACAGAGCCATAAGAGACGACAGACTTTTCAACTACGTCTATACCAGCATCATAACGATCTAGCCCTTGATAAAAAATACTAGCCACAGGACCGCGTGTATTACGACATACCTCTTTAGCAGCTTCAACACCTCCGTCATTTAAGGCATCTTCAACTTTGGTTAAAAGCTTATGAGTATTAGTTGTAGCAAGGTTTAAATAAATAATTCTTTCAAAACACAATGCAAGCCCCAGGATAAGGGTTAAAATAACAAATCCCATAAACATTGGTCCACCTTCAATAATTTTAATCTTTAATTGTTGATGTAAAGGCTTGTCATCACTCTCTGGTGCGGCACTTCCTTCTTCTGCTATGGCGTCGTCAGCAGGAGTTTGAGCTGCATCCTCTGTATTTTCAACCTGTTCTGTTGTTGCTTGTTCATCGTTAGTGTTTTCGTCTTGTGCATAAACCATCGATGTCGTTGCAAATGTAAGCAATCCTGCTAATGTAAATAATGCAATTAATTTTTTCATGACAATTTCTCGTTTAATTTAAACTTATTTAATTAATAATAATAATTCATTTTTCAATTCCTCCATCCTGCGGAGAGAGTGGGATTCGAACCCACGATGCGACTTCAAACCGCATACACACTTTCCAGGCGTGCGCCTTCGTCCACTCGGCCACCTCTCCATGACCTCTTCACAAAATGTTTCGCAAAGTAATAAATATTTTAACTATAAAAAAATTTTAATAAATATTTTTATACAATTATCATATAACTTAATTAACAATTTATTTAAACCCACTGAACATTAAGCTTTTATATTAGCATAAACATTAAGTTAAAAAGCAATAACGAATATATCTGCAAAATATTTTATAAGCCAAAAACTTGTTTTGCATTTGCACCTGTAGTTGCACACACCGTTTCATAAGTATCCCCAGTAAGATATGCAATCGCTTCAGCTACATATTTCACATAAGCAGGTTCGTTTCGCTTTCCACGTTTAGGTACAGGGCTTAAATACGGAGCATCGGTTTCTAATAATATATATTGTAATGGGATATTTTTTACCACTGCGGGCATATTAGAATTTTTATAAGTCAACACACCGCCAATACCAATATAAAAGCCCATATCAACAACACATTTAGCTTGCTCGGTGTTTCCAGGAAAACAATGAAATACACCATTAATTCCAGATTTAATATGAGGTTTAAGTACATCCAATATTTCATCAAAAGAATTTCGGCTGTGTATAATAATAGGTATATTATGTATTTTTGCAAATTCTATTTGATCATTAAAAGCATCTTTTTGTTGTTTAATAAATGTTTTATCCCAATACAAATCTATCCCTACTTCTCCAACTGCAACATATTGCGTAGGATTAAAATCACAAAACATAGCATCAAGTTCCTTTTTATAGTTATCATCTATCGAAGTTGGGTGTAATCCAATTGCAAGCTCTGTAAGCAAAGGATAAGCCAATTTAACAGCTTTCATTTTAGCAATTGAGCTTAAATTAATATTTGGGAGAATAATTTTTTCTACTCCAACATTAACAGCATTTTGAATAACATTATCTAAATCATCATCAAATTCTTTGAGATAAATATGGCTATGAGTATCAATTAACATATTATTTTGTTTTTAATGAGAATAATTTACCAGGCAATGCTCTTACAAGCTTTTTAAACTCAAGCTCTAAAAGGCAAAGGCTCAAGATATCTGTTTCTAATCCTGATTGTCTGCTAATATTATCAATATCAAGAAATTCATATTTTTTTAAGACATCCACTATTTTTAATTCATTTTCAGTTAAATTATCAATCAGTTCTAGCATATTTATTTTCGTCATTTTATTTTCAGACGACCAATTCATAATATACTCAATATCTTCGAGAGACTCTAACAAGTTAGCTCTATTTGTTTTAATAAGTCTATTTGGTCCTGCACTATATTTAGAGTTTATACTGCCAGGTACTGCAAAGACATCACGATTATAATGATTTGCGACATTTGCTGTAACGATACTTCCTCCTTTTAATGCAGACTCCACTATTATTAACAAATCCGCAATACCTGCAACTATACGGTTTCGTTTCACAAAATTACTTGGGTCTGTAATAGAATTGTGAGGATAATCACTAATAACTACCCCACCTTGATCAATAATTTTATTAGCAACTCTCTTGTGTACAGCAGGATAAACAGTTTTAAGATTATGTCCAAAAACCGCCCATGTTTTAAGTCCATAATTTAATGCTGCCTTATGGGCAGCTACATCAATACCATAAGCTAGTCCACTTACTATTATAGTTTCGGGATATTTTTCGGCAATTTGCCCCACTATCCTATCGCAAAAATCTGTACCATATTTTGTAGCATTACGCGTACCAACAATACTTATAATTCTATGAGCATTAAAGTCGGGCTTACCTTTATAATATAACACTACAGGAGAATCATCACATTCGAGCAAACGCTTAGGATATTCATCTTCGAGAAAACTAACAAATTCCACATCGTTTAAATAGGTGTACTCAAGTTCCTCTTGTGCCAACTGCAAAGCCACAGGAAACCCATTATAAAGCTTTAATGCAGCTATATCACCAATTCCCGATGTTTTTTTTATATCTCCAATTGGAGCATTAAAAAGCTTTTCAGCATCCCCAAATCTAGAAATTAGTTTCCGAGCGTTAATATTACCAATCCCCGGTAAAAATGAGATTGCAAGATTATATAATCGATTGTCTGATATCATTAATTATTAAAACACATAACGAATAGACAATGCTCCCCTTTGCCAGTACCAAAACTCTGGTACCAGATTAAACGAAGGAACTATATCAACACTCAAATTAATCGGTATTTCATCAAAAGTATATTCTACACCTATAACACCCGCAATACCAACAATAGTACCATTAGTATAAGTACCCCAACGAGGAGGGTAACTAGTAGAATTATAGAATCCAACATGACCACCAAACCCATAAAATAAGGCTAAATTATTAACTCCAAAAATATTTAGAGAATGAATCTCGTACAAAGCCGTAAGATTTAATCCACGGAAATGCGTAGCCACAATAAGGTCAAATGCAGTATTGCCACCTACAGCAGCTTTAAAAGTAATTCCTTGTGCTAGTCCACCTCTAAATCCAATTGCAGCTTTATAGTCTTGTGCCATAACACCACACCCAACTAAAACCACTAAAGCTGTGATAATAATTCTTTTTTTCATATCCTATCAATCATTAATATTTGACAACTCATTTAATATTTCATTTATCTCTTTTTTTGACAATATAGAAAGACTTACTGGCTTAAATTTGGCGACACCTTGTGCAGACCTAACATATACTATCAAATTCTTTTTTAAACCAAAAAAACTTGTTTTTAATTCAGCCCTGACAAAGTCTCTTCGAGGTATTTCAATCGAATAATTCCCAGCGGTTAAAGGGCTTAAAGGTATGTACCGAATAATAATTTTTGGACCATCACTATTATAATATAAATAATTATAATTCTTAATAAAAACAAAAGCCATAAAAAGTACATATACTCCCACTAAAACATACTCTAACAAATGGTTTTTAGACCACGAAAATATTAAACTAGCAACCACCAATGCTATAAGCACTAAAGAAATCAACATTATCCCTAACTTAATTCTTGCCGAAAGCTCTTTCTTATTTATTACCATGTTTTTATATTTTTATCAATTAGACAAAATTAAAATTTTAATTCGAGTATTGAGACAATTTTAAAGATATTTTAACAAACCAACACCAAGTATATCCAAATGAGACATTAATTTTTAATAATAAATAGAAAAATATTTTGTATAATAAAAATATTTTGTACTTTTACATAATTCTTTTGAGTAATCAACAGGATATTAACAGGTATTTTAACATTTGCACATTTTTTTGTTAAAAAAACATAATAATTTAAAAATTTTTGTATTTATTTGTAAAATAATAAAAAAGAATTTACATTTGTAAAATTGACACAGTAAGCAATTATATATTATGAATACAACGAAAAAGCACTTAACATTGGTATTGCTTGGGATGATAATCATTCTTCCTATCTTCACAACTAGCTGTTTTAAGAAGGGATCTGAAGACCCATTTCTTTCGATTTACACTCGAAAAGCACGAGTTACAGGAAAATGGCAAATAGATTACTTAAAGTGGGATATAAAAAGTAATGATGAAATAAACGAATTACAAACAATCACTATTGCAAATGGGACTGATTGGGAGAGAGAAATTCAAATAGTAGGCACAGATAGTGTGCGAAATTTAAAAGGAAAAGTACTAGAAGGGCGCAACACAATTATTTTTTATAAAGATGGTCGATTTGTACAAACATGGGAGTATGAATACGATGAAAATATCCCAGACCCTGAAAATGAGGATATTGTAACCACAAATACAACTAAGGTGTTTGAGTCAATGGAAGGAACATGGAACTTCTTACATAATATTGATGACTATAAGACCAAAGAAAGATTAGCGCTTGTAGTAGAAAATATTAAATCAAAAACTTTTGTTTACCAATTAGTAGAAACTGACGACGATGAAGAAACTCCTAGCCCAAGCCTAATATCAACTTATGCCAGCACAAATGCTTATGCTAACGGAGAATACAGTACTACCTGGACATTAAGGATGCTAAAGAACAAACAAATCATAATGGATCAAGATATTGAAAGTTTCGAAGTTATTACAAATGATGAGAGCGGAAATTCATATACTGAAGTAGGTTTTAAAACGCAAACATTAACTAGAGAATAATTACAGATAAAAACATAAATAAAAATAAAAAGGCTTTAATTATAAAGCCTTTTTTATTTCAATACGTTGTAGTTTTTATACTGACCAAAACTAAACCCAAAATTCTCAAGAAACTTTTTTACTTTATCTTTAAAACGCATATTATTACAAGATAAATCATAATCAAATTTCCAGTTTTTGGCAGCAATACGTTCCAGCATTACTTTAGGATGAGTTCCCTCAAAACTTTTTAAAACATCAATTTCGGAATAATCAAATTCATTAGCTTTACGAATATTATTCTCAATCCATTCGTCATTATGCCAAAGCTTATTAAACTCCTCCTGTTTTTTTTGCATTGCAGCAGGATCTTTAACCCAACCATAATGATAAATAAACGCATCTATCGGTTTTACACGCAAGATTTTATCTCTATCTTTTCTAAACCCTTGTGCATCTCTAAACGAAAAAATATTCTTATTATTTCGTACAATTCTTATTTCTTTTCGGTACCAACGATAACTTTCGCCCACATAATCGTAAGATCCATAAAAGTGCAAATACTTAAATAATAATCCGTCAACTCGTTTATCGTGCAGATGTTTATGCATTGACTCTCTGATTGTATCGATATATTTCTCATGAAGCACTTCGTCTCCTTGGATATAGAAACACCAATCATATTCATCTGCAATAGCCTGAAATGCTTTATCTGTTTCAACTGCCAAAACTCTGCCACCAACTCTTAAGCTATCATCCCAAACAGTTTCAATTATTTTAATTTTGTTAGGAGCTATATTTTTTATTAACTCCAATGTTTTATCTTCAGAATTACCTACAGCAACCACAATCTCATCACACAAGGGTAAAATAGACAATATAGCCTCTTTTACAGGATAGTCAAATTTTATAGCATTTCTAATAAATGTAAAACCACATACTTTCATTTCAAGTTCAATCAAATTATATAATTAATTATTTTAAGCACAAATCTAATGTTTTTTTCAATTTATCACCATCATAAGGATAATCCCAAGTATTATCTAATTTAACATTCTCTAATTTTAATTCAGCGATTTTATCTTGCTCGCAGACTACAAATCCAAATTTCGAGTGAAATAATTTTGCAAGATATTCTTGTTCGGGTTGCCCTGGTGTTGGCACGAGAACAGCCTTACGTTGGCAGGCTGCCAAATCCATTAAACTTGAGTATCCACTGCGACAAATAATTAATGATGCTGTTTTTAATAATTGAAACAATACAAAATCTGTGGGATTATTATAAACTTTAATTGTATTTGATAATACACTTTTATCTATTTTATCATTAACCACACCCCTAACAATAGCAACACGTTTATCTAAAAACTCGAACTTTTGTAAAATAATTTGTTCAAATTGAGAGCGTAAAGGCTCTGGTCCAGAAAACAACACTAGGACATCTATTTTATCAATATCGGTTGGATTAGCAATAAATTCTAAGTCAGAAAATCTTGATAATATTCCAACAAATAAATTTTTATAATTTTGCTCTGCATCTGATAACCCCCCTGCAAGAGACAAATCTCCATGCGTATCAGGGATAAAGCAAAAGTTAAATTTTAAAAGCATTTTTTGATGAGCCAATCGCACTAATCTTCCAGATAAACAATTGGGTTTTCTTGTTAAAACATTGTATTGATGAGTAATATAAATAGATAGTATATCTTTTGAATACAAACCTGGTCGATTATCAGAAATCACAATATCAAAACTATATTTTTTACAAAGTTTCTTTAATGCTCTTCTATCTCTTCTTATGCCACTCAGAAAACCATATAAACTAAATGCGAATCCTGGTCCAATAGCATGCTTTTTTCCATAACGAATAACAGGCGAGTCGATTAACAAAAACATCGATTCATCAAAATAAGCTTTAAGGTAATCTATTGAACTTCCACTGCCACCAATTTTTACATCATGTCCAAGATTTTGCAGCTCACGAATAACTGGAATAATCCTACTCGCATGTCCAAGACCCCAGTTTAGTGGACTAACTAATATTTTCTTTGTTTTATTCAAATCAATCTTTTAATAACAGAATCATTAGTTAATTTTAAATTCTTTAAATCAACTCCTTCAATTAATATAATTCCAGGTTTTTTGCCAATTTCAAAGCTACCAAAAACATCATCACACTTTAATGCTTTTGCACCACTAAAAGTTGCTGCTTTCAACAAATTGGTAAGTTTTAAAAACTTATACTTTATTGCAAGCGTCTTAATTTCGTTTAAAACACAAAAAGTATTATTAGAAACTATAGCACCTGTACCAATAGTAAATTTATTTGATACTTCAACTACAAAATCTTTATCGGATACTTGCCCCGATATAGCTATATTCGAGTTTGGAGGCAAATATTTAACTTTTAGCTCTTCTAGAACATCACAAGGAATATCACTATTAAAATTATACCCCACAACCGATATCCCATTTTCAAACATAAGCCTATCAAATAATTTTAGCTTTTTAATATTGAGTGTCTCATTTTTGCCAGTATCAATATGTTTAATAAACTGTTTGTGATTTTTATCCTTAATCTTGATAATATCATTTTTAAGCTGTTTGAGATGGCAAAATGAATTTATAAACCCTGGACATACTATCCCATTATAAAATGATAATCCGTGTTTTTCAATTAGTGCTTCGCCCTCATTTGACAAATAACATATAGTTCCATCCTCATCAACACTGATGTAAGCGTTTTTTATAAATCCTTGTCCGTCAAAGATAAGATTTGCAGCAAAGTGAGACATTTAATTGTATATTTCTCCTTTCCTTATATTAAACCGCTCTATAACTCTGTCGTAAATAGCATTAAGAGAATCAAGCTTATTATGAGCATAAAATAACAAGGTCTGTTCGAAATCATCTTTTGAATAGCTATATTTATCATAAATACTCTGATACAGAAGGCTATCTACAGCAGCATTATCTTTTGTTTTCATTATCTTAGAGGTAATAATAGCGTCAGTTAAGTGGATATCAAAAATCATAAGCTCCAATGTATCAGCAGATATAATCTCTTTTCCAGTTTGAGTCTGAATATCAGAGTTTTGATTACACGAATAAGACATCCAGGCGATCAATACTATTGTTACCAAAATTTTATATTTCATCATTTAGCAATGTCTTTAATTTTTTTATATAAATCTGAAGCAAAAACGAACTCATTCAGTTCTTTATTATCTGAATAAAAAATATCATTTCTTCCACCTTCCCACCATTTTTGACCTTCATGAATAAAATAAATATTATCAGCGATTTCAATCACAGAATTCATGTCGTGAGTATTTACAATGGTTGTCATATTATATTCCACTGTAATTTCTTTAATAAGTCTATCGATTAAAATCGCAGTTTGCGGATCGAGTCCTGAGTTTGGTTCATCACAGAACAAATATTTTGGATTAAGAACGATAGCTCTAGCAATAGACACCCTTTTTTGCATACCTCCACTAATTTCGGCTGGGAATAGTTGATTAGTATTAGCCATATTTACTCTTTCGAGACAAAAATCAACACGTTTTGTTTTTTCAGCCTTAGTCATATTTGTAAAAAGATCAAGTGCAAATCTCACATTATCTTCAATAGTTAAAGACGTAAACAAAGCTCCTCCCTGAAATACCATTCCAATTTCTTCTCTTATCTGCCGTTTAAATTTTATACTTGCATTAATAAACTCACGATTATCAAAAAATATTTCTCCCACCTCGGGTGTATGTAAGCCGATTACAGATTTTAACAATACGGTTTTGCCTGAACCACTTTTCCCAATTACCATACTTATTTTACCAGGAATAAAATCGGCACTCACATTTTTGAGTACATGATTATTACCAAAACTCTTTGATATTTTTTTTACCTCTATCATGTTAATAATAATTGTGTAAGAATTAAATTAAACAATAATATCAAAATAATACTGTACACAACAGCTTTTGTGCTACTTTTCCCAACTTCAAGAGCCCCGCCAAAGGTGTAATAGCCATAAAATGACGACACCGAGGTAATAATCAAAGAAAACACACATATCTTAATCAAAGAATATGTAACATAAAACGGCAAAAACACATAATTAAGCCCATATAGATAGTCATAAACCATAACAGTATCAGTAAAAACAGCAACAAAGTATCCCCCCAATATTCCTAATATAATACTCAATATATTTAAGATTGGGAAAGTAATAAAAGCTGCAATCATTTTAGGTAAGATAAGATAACTAGCACTATTAACGCCCATAATTTCAAGAGCATCAATTTGCTCAGTTATTCTCATAGTGCCAATTTCGGAGGCAATATTCGACCCTACCTTACCAGCCAAAATAAGACAAATAATAGTACTTGAGAATTCTAGTATCATAGTGTCTCTAGCACTTAGCCCTATTAAATATTTAGGTATAAATGGAGCCTCAAAGTTTATAGCTACTTGCAAAGTAAGTACGGCGCCCATAAAAACAGAAACAATTGCAACTATCCATAAAGAGTTTACTCCAATCTGCTCAATTTCCTCTAAAACCCTTTTAAAAAATATATTACGTCTAACGGGTTTTGTAAAAACAGTCCCCATAAGCACAAAATATTTTCCAATAGTTGTAAACATTTTTATACGGATTAATTAAGAAACAAATTTAACCAACTAAGTTGTAAAAGAAAAATATTATTACTATTTTGTCATTTAAATTAAAAAATAATTAAAAATGAACAAATCAAATTATTGCATAATAATGGCTGGTGGAGTAGGAAGTCGCTTTTGGCCAGTTAGTCGATCCAACATGCCCAAACAATTTATTGATATATTAGGTACAGGTCAAAGCCTTATACAACAAACATTTAACCGCTTTTCAAAAATAATTGACCCACAAAATATATATGTTGTAACAAACGAAGAATATATCGAATTAGTTACTTTACAACTTCCTGAAATTCCACTTGAAAACATTTTGGGTGAGCCCATGCGTAGAAATACAGCACCATGCATATTATATGCAAACATAAAAATTGGCTTACGTGATCCAAAAGCCAATATTGTAGTAACCCCTGCTGATCATTTAATTATCGATGAAAGTAAGTTTCTAAAGAATATTAAAGACGGTCTCAGATTTATTACATCAAACACTAGTTTGCTAACTTTTGGGATAACTCCAGATCGTCCGGCAATAGGTTATGGATACATACAATTAATGGAAAATAAAAAAAACGAAAAGTTTGTTCCCATAAAAACATTTACAGAAAAGCCACATCTTGAACTTGCAAAGTTCTTCCTAAAAAGTGGTGATTTCCTTTGGAATTCGGGGATATTTTTGTGGAAACACAACACTATTGATAAGGCTTTTTCTGAACATTTACCAGAACTATATAATCTTTTTATGGAGCATAAAGAAGCTTTTAGCACGTATGAAGAAAAAACTGTTATTAATAGAATTTATTCAGCAGCAAAAAGCATCTCCATAGATTTTGGAGTAATGGAAAAAGCAAAAAATGTATTTGTTTTGCAAACAAATTTTGGATGGTCTGATTTAGGAACATGGAATTCACTATATACATTACAAGAAAAAGATTTAGAACAAAATGTGATTATTAGCAAAAACACATTGCTACAAGAATCGACAGGGAATTACGTTTACACAAATTCGCATGACAAAGTAGTTTTATTAAGAGACTTGGACGATTACATTGTAGTTGATACAGAGGGGGCTTTACTTATTTGCAAACGCGAAAATGAACAAGAAATATCAGATTTATTAAATGAGGCTAAAATAAAATTTGGAGACAAAATAAAATAAAAAAAGGGGAGTTTTAACTCCCCTTTTTTTTATATAACATTTTAATATTCCCATTGATCATGTTCAAACTTAAATAGTTCAGCCTGAATTCTTTCTCCCTCTCTAATAGCATCAATACCTAATAGATAATCTGCAATCAGTCTATTATCATAAACATTAGTTTCAGCAACAATATAACTCGTAAATTTTCTTTTAAAGAATATATCATCAAAAGTTTTGCGTTCAGCATCATTAAAAGTATTAAACACTTCATATTGAGCGAACAATGGTCTATAATCAGGGAAATAAATCCAGAAAGGCCAAATACGTTGTTCATCTTTCCATCCATCTGGTGAGATAGCAATTATCCTAACATCCATTACAGATCTTTGCTTATCAAACACCCACTCTTCCCATAACCACAATTTATCCATAACACGAGTATCTTCTAGTTTTGAAGGAACACGAACGTCAATAATATTACCATCTATATCCTGCTCTTGAATAGTTTCAAAATAAGCCAACAAATCTTCTCTCATAGGATCATCCTTTTCAATTGGGATACGATGCCAATTAGTAATATCACTAGGATTTAATTTATACACCGGATACCTCAAGTCGTAGATAATAGTATCTTCGATAAGAGCTCCAGTGTGCATTTCATATTGCTCACCAAGAATTCCAATATTATTTATTAAATATAACAAGTTAACACGGCTTCTTTGAGGCTGCACTCCTATGCCAGCAGGATAAGTCATTCTAACAATAGGGAAATACAAAGGATTATTTTGTTTTTCGCGCATTTCGATTACTCTCAATATTTTCTTTGAGTACATCGCATCAGCCTCTCTGATATTTTGATAAGGGACAAAAGTCCTTTTAACCGTATTTTCTCTCATATATGCACCATCTAATACCTGAGCACTAGCACTAACACATAGTGAAAGTAGTACAATTATCGGGAAAATTTTTGTGAGCATTTTCATAATATATTTACTTTAAAATTACAGTTACACCATTAGTTTGTCTTGTTCCTGAAGGTCCATTATAGAACACATTAGAAAAGTTAACTTGAGAACCTTGACCCATTTTAGAAATCTCAGCTAATACCGCTGGAGAAAATTGGGAACCGTTAACAGTTACTTTATTAGTTACCCCACGAACAGTATAGAAAAAGTCATACTTAGCAACCGAATAAGAAACTCCTTCAAATGGGAAGAAATCGCTTTCTAACTTTGCACTAAGATATGGATTACGATTAAGTGCAGCTTTTGGCAATGTAGCACCGTCTTTATACGCACCCGCCACAAGAATTGTTGGAGGAGGTACGTTAAGGATATTAAATGGAGCAGATCCGAGAGTTCGTCCACCTTCAGGCGTTCTAACCGAAACTGTTACATTAACCTGTTTTGCAGCGACACTTTGTGGTACAGTAACAACATAACCTTTCCCAGTAGCTCTAATTCTGGCTCCACCACTAATTCCAACATTAACACTTTCTTTTGGATATCCAGATACTGCTACCTCTACAGGGTTTTCTAAACCACGATAAAAGACATTACATTTAGAAGCAGAAACAGTAAAACCTGCATCTCCTACCACATAATTTGCCTCATAAGGCAACCACATATCTCCACGATTTGATTTATAATGAACTAAACCTCCATAAGTAAAATCTCCTACACCTGCACAAGTAGTCTGATATTGTCCTTTTCCATCTGCATTAAGAGGTAATGTATCATAATCAGCTCCTTGACGCAATCTAAATTGGACTTCACCATTAACAACAGTTGAGTCATAAAAAGGAGCATCATAAGTTAAATAAACCGTAGGTCTCATAGTAGTATCACGTGCACCTAGAAAAACATTAGAAGTATAATCTCCACCACGAACAATAAAACTTTTAGGTGCAGACACTAATCCTTCTAGTGCGGTAATACGAATATCTAATCCTTCTAATTTAGCAATCATAAATTCCAAAATATCAGCTTCAGCATTTCTCACGTCTGCTTGTAATTTTGACAATAATGCTAAAGTACCAATCATAGGCATACCACGACATAAAGTTTCTTGCCAACTCCAAGGTTCCTCTGGATTATCAGAGTCTTTAATATCTATGGTTGTACCAATCGATTTATATACTGTACTTGATGTATCATCAGCAATTCCATACAAGACATCTCTAAATTGTTCTAAATTATGTCTTAAACTATCACCTAACATTGGACCACCTTCACCTACCATAACAACAACAGCAGCATGCAAGTCATCCTTTTTCTTAATTTCACCATCAAGAGTAGCTTCAGGTCCTTGACTTTCCTGTATAATTAATAATTTAAGTCGATCTATTTCATCAAATAAACTATTTGACATCGATTCGATGTCATGGGCTTGTTTTGCCAATGCACTATATTTCCCTGGTTGTTCGGCAACTTTTGCATCAATTTTTGCATAAAGAGACTTTGTTTTTGCAGAAAAATTAATAGTAGTTTTCTTTATGCTATCATCAATTTTAACGAAAGCTTCTACTATCTCACTAGACACATTAAGTGCTAATAGTGCAGTATAAAACAAGTACATCATTCCTATCATTTTCTGCCTCGGGGTTTCCGGGCAATTTCCACCAGCCATATACTTTAATTTTTATAATTAAACATACTTTAATAACTCAATACAATTAGTCTTGCTTAAAATTCATCGCAGACAGCATATTACCATAAACGGTATTCATAGCCGAAAGATTATGACTTAATTTGCTAATCTCTTCGCGATAACGTTTAGTATCTTCTGCAGACTGTTTTAAGTTCGCTAATATTTCATCTAAACCACTATACAAAGTTTTTGTAGCTTCCATTTGCTGGTTTGTACCTTGCAACTGAAGTTCATAAACTGCATTTAATGCGGTTAGATTTTTATTCATAATACCAAGTTGTTCATTATATGTTTGTCCACTATCTGCTGACAACGACAACTCGCTATTCATTGAGTCAGTTAATTTATTGTAAGCATTAGCAAGACCTTCTCCAGATGAACTTATCATTTCTGCAGATTTCTCATAAGAACTTGCTAACTGGTCGGCTTGTGTATTTAATTTACTAGCTGAACTTCCATAAACGTCAGCAAACTGCGATACTTTTTCCGATGCCTTCTCAAAATTAGCGACATAATTGTTTGTAGCAACCGTTGCATCAGAAACATCATGTAATTTTTCAGTAGTAGTATTGAGATGTTTTAGACCATTTCCTAGTTTCTCGAACAATTCTGGTGTAATTTCTGCATTTTCAATCATTGCATCAAATTTTTCTAATGCAGATTTTTTGCTACTAATAGCAGCTTTTTTATCAGAAATATTTAAATCATCTCCAACTCCAGCTAGTTCGGGATAAACCAAACTCCAGTCCACTTCTTCGTGTGGTGGTTCAAAAGCAGAAAGGAAAAAGATAAATGCTTCTGTTAACAGACCTACAACCAACATTGGTCCAGCTCCAGGATAATGCTGAATTTTGAACAAGGCTCCAACCATAACAATGGCAGCACCCCATCCATAAACCAAAGCCATAAACTTTTTGTACTTCTTACTTGATGTAAATTCGCTTAAATTCATAATCGTGTCAGTTTTTAAATTAATACTCCTTTATAATAAATACTATATTTTATCATTTAATATACTTGTGAATACGATGTTCCGTCAGCTCTATGTCTTCCTAGATAAGTTCTAACACATCTAAACCCGATATAACTTTTTGCTGAATCCTGAAACTCATAAGTTCTAGATCCATTTTGCATATAATAAGCTACATCTTTCCATGATCCACCACGTATAACTTTACGTTTTTTTGCTGGTGGGTCGTCTGGATGTGCGTAATACTGATAATCAGGATTTAAGTCATGGGTAAAACTATAGGCAGACTCATCAAAGGCATTACTAGTCCACTCTGCAACGTTACCAGCCATATCATACAATCCCCATTCGTTCGGATCATAGGTAGCAACCATAAGTGTTTGCACACCACCATCATCATAATAATTACCTCTCATTGGTTTAAAGTTCGCAATAAAGCAACCTTGATAATTTCGGGTATATAATCCCCCCCAAGGATACATCGAAAGGTCAAGACCACCACGAGAAGCATATTCCCATTCCGACTCTGTTGGTAATCTATACTCATTTAAGTAGTAATCTCTTGTTGTTCTTTGATAAGAATTTTTCAACATACTTCTCCACATACAAAATGCATTAGCTTGCTTCCAGTTTACCCCAACAACTGGGTAATAATCATAAGCAGGATGCCAGAAGTACATTTTTGTCATAGGCTCATTATAAGAATAAGTAAAATCACTCATCCAACATAAAGTATCTGGATAAACATGTACTTTTTCGTGCATAAAGTAACTATATCTCCCACCATATCTACCAGCATTATTTCTGCCTTCATAATTTTTAATTTCGCGATTATCATAATCTTCCCAAGGCTGATCTTCGTCCATATTTTCATAATCCTTAATCTGCCCTTCATACTGTCCAGTTTCTGGATTAAAATGTCTTCCAATTCTCAGGCCATGATCACCTTCACGAGTAAATGTTCGCACAATATCTTGGTCAACACCATCAGTACCTGGTTTAAACGAATGTTTTTGTGCTGCTTGCTTTAAATCAACCCAAAAATAGTCATAATACAATGCATCAGTATTTAGATCAACATTACGCATAAAATGATACAATTCAGCAGGTGGAAGCACAAATAAAGTTTGATTAAAGTTATCTGGAATTTCATTTTTAATCAAAATACCTCTAATTTCTAAGTCGAGATAATCTAATGGGCCAGTCCAATCCAAGAAATTGATATTATCATAATCATCAAAATCGAACTCTCCATTTTCGTACATATTTGTAATAAAATTAGTCTCCATCTCACTAACATCAGTATCATCGATAATAAAATCGATAGGTTGATAAGAGACTTTAGTATTAATGTCCCCAAAATCAACTGAATTTTTAGTTTCTTTTCCAAGAACTGTTAAAGCCAATGAATCTCTAACCCAGGCAACAAATTGTCGGTATTCCGAGTTTGTTATCTCAGTTTCATCCATCCAAAAACCTTGTATAGTAACAGTTTTCGATTGAGCTGTCATTGAATGAGGAACATCTTGGTCGCTAGGTCCCATTTGATAAGTACCAGGTGGCACAAACAACATTCCAAAAGGATCGGGCGTGTACCACAGCTTTCTATCTATTCCAGTCAATTCGCCACTGCCATAGTATCCACAACTACTAAGCATGACAATTGTTATTCCGCTGATGATGAGTAATTTTCTCATAATTTATAATAATTTTAGTAAGCGTCTTTTTTTACGTACAATTAAACATTTTGTTACAATCTTCTTACACTACGATAACGTCCAGGTGTCGATGGACCTCCAATATCAAAACAATACCTAAGCATAATTTCATGTGACCCTGAATTAAATGATCCTACTTTTGACAATACTATATCATAGCTATATCCAAAACTAATACCATTAACTAAATGCAAACCAACCATTGGCACAATAGCGTCTGTATGTCTATAAGAAACGCCACCCCAGAATTTTTTCTCATATAATAGTTTGGCATTCAATTGAAAATCTAGTGTACTTAAATCAGATTGCAACATACCACTTCCAATAACATCAAAAGATGGATTAGGAAGCGAATAAGTATAACCTCCACTAAGAAATAGGTGTCTAGCAAGTGTACTAGGATTTTCTATATCGTAATTTAAGGTTGGATTTGTTATGTGAGTTGCCGATAATCCGACCCAAAATTCTTGAGCATTATAGGTAACTCCAATATTAGCATCAAAAGCTGTAACATTTTCCATGTGCGGTATTGCAGGGTCTCCATACACAGTACCACCATTTATAGACTCCCATGTTCTCCAATCTCCGTCTATTGAGTGATTAAAAACGCCTAAACCTAGTCCCATTCCAAGCACTCCGTCGGCTAACTCTAATCTATATGCATAATTTAATAGTATATTAAGATTATTGGAAAATCCTATTTGATCCTCAATAATTGATAAACCAACACCACTACTAATTAAGTTTATTGGCATATCAAAAGTAAAAACAGTTGTTACAGGGCGTCCTTCTTCCCAACCAACCCATTGTTGCCGATGCAGACTATTAACACATAAAGCGTCATTTGAACCTGCGGCACCAGGATTGTAAACATTTTGCACATACTCAAACAAACTATAATGTGAGTCAACTTGTGCTAGTGAATACTCAACAAATATTCCTGTAAAAACGATAATCAGTAGTATTATTCTCCTCATATTAAATTTCAGTTTTTCGCTTTTTGATACTTAACTCTCAATTTTAATTGGTAAATAAAACACATTTTTTTTTAATTACCAAACTTTATCAACATTTTTTTGTTAATAACCTTATATTTTGTTAATAACTACTTATTAAAACCTTAATAAAATTCAAATCCCGAAAGTTACATTAAATTTTTCTAATATCACAAATTAATTTAAATTTTTATTATTATTCTTATTTCCATAACGCAAATATAAAAACAATATTATATTGTCAAGCACATTTAATGACAATTATCATGTTTTTACTCCTCTTAACACATAATTATTTCGTAAAAACACTTTATTTACCAGTTTTACTATTTTTTTTCTCAATAATTGTTTTACATTCTTCGAGAGTAATAGTTTCTGGGTCATAATTTTTAGGTATTCTATAGTTCTTCTTTTCAAAAGAGATATACGGTCCGTACCTACCTTTCAAGACCTTAAGTCCTGGCATTTCGTCAAAAGTTCGTGAAAAAGCTTCCTTCACAGATTTTTTCTTTTCTTCAATAATTTCTATAGCTCTTTCGAGAGTAATTTCATAAGGGTCATCCGTTTTCTTAAGTGAATAAAAAGCCTTGTTATTACGCACATAAGGGCCATATTTTCCAAGCGAAACCACAATCTCATCGTCTAAATAGTTTCCTAAAGTTCGTGGAAGTCTAAAAAGGTCTAACACCTCCTCAAGTGTAATACTTTCAATATTTTGATTTTTTCTTAATCCTGCATACTTTGGTTTTTCAGTACCTTCAACAGAAGCATAGGGGCCATATTTTCCAATTTTTAAAACTATTGGCAAGTTTAAATCGGGGTGCATTCCAAGTTTTCGCTCCCATTTAGTATTTTCTTTTTCTTTTAAAGAGGCCTCAACTTTAGCATTAAACAGA
>JAQUBO010000244.1 GCA_028686735.1 Bacteroidales bacterium | reverse complement strand
CAAAAAGCGTGTATTGCAAAGGCAATCTCATTAAATTCTTTCATGTTTTTTGCGTGAAATTGTATATTGAGAATTGCTTTTTCGAAATTAAAATCAACAAACTTCTCAAAATCCTCGGGGTCTCCACTCATATTATAAAATTCGATATACTGTGCAATACCTTCACGAGTATCAGGTAATTTTCCATAAGCAGGATCATCTGGATCGTTAAGAGCTTTACTCATAATTGTTAATATACTCGCCAAAGAATTTACATTACCAGTCTGCGGAAACTCAGTTACTATTTGCTCAAGTCTATCCATATCGTGAATAACCTCTGGCGATTTAATATCACCTTCAAACATCACAGCAATTGTTTTTGTTCCGCCAAAGAACTCGTCCATAACATCTGTAGCTATACGAATAGAGTGAGATTTAGGCATAAGGTTTTCGTTGTTAATGCTCACTTCTAATCTTGTTATTCCTATTGCTGCAAACACAAAAACTGCCGAAAAAATAATAATCACAGCTTTTGATTTATTAATAGTAATTGAAGACGCAAATTTAAGTATTTTATCCACAGGTGATGTTCTCTGTCCATTAAAACTTTTCTGGGGTTTCCCTTTTTTCATTCCGATAAGAATAGCGGGTAAAAAATATAAACTCAAAAATAGTGCAAACGCTATACCTATTGAACAAACAACGCCCATTTGTACAGCTGGCTCCATAACATGCACAATCAAACCTAAAACACCAGCAATAGTTGTTAAACCCGTCAGTAAAATTGGTTTAGATAAACTACTTACAGTTTTCTTTACAATCTTATCCATGCTGTAATCTGGATAAATCGAATTTAACTCCTGATATTTTGATATTATATGTACTCCATAATTATTTGCAATAGATATCATTAATATAGGCACAAGCACAGCAATTAAACTTAACTCGTAACCAAGTAGTGGCATAAGCCCCATCGAAATACCAGTAGAAAAAACTACTACAAGCATTGGTAAAAAGACCCCTCGTTTTTCACGAAATGAAATAAACAAGAATATAATCATAACCAACAAAGCAATAGGCATAAGCACAGTAAGATCTCTTGTAGCTTTTTTCTGCACCTCATCACGTAGGTAAAGCATTCCTGTAATATCATAATTATCTTCGCCCCAAACTTCCAATAAAATATCTTCGAGTCTTGTTATTACTTCCGAATCTGTAAAGCCCTCTTCAGGATTAAGCATCATTACAGTGTATTTAAAATCTTCCGAAATTAGCAGTTTATATGCCAGCTCATTAGATTTAATATCAGCTCGAATTTCTTCAATTTCTTCTTCGGTTTCGGGGATATATCTTACTGCTGGATCAACGAGCATAAACCCTTCCTCACTACGTATATTCTTTGAGTCAAAAACCGAAATCACATCTGCAAATACATCACAATCCGATATTGAGTCATGTACTCTTTCAAGTCTTTCTAAAACCTCCTTATCAACAATATCATCAGCACTAAAAACGACAATAACAGGATCATACTTACCAAAAACAGAATCCATTTTCTCGATATTTAATTTTGATTCTGTCCCCTGCGGAGTGTAACGCATAAGATCAGGATTAATTTTAGCATCCTTCAAAGGAATAAGGAATACTATAAATAAAATAATAGGAATTATAATTAGTATATACCTATATGGCTTATCTAGAAGCCTATTTCTCAATTTTGCAAATCTATCTTTCATATTTAAAAACTATATTTCATTGATAAAAACATTCCACTCATAATACTCCCTGCAAAATCATATATTGTTTCTTTTGGGCCATCCATAAATTGACCACCGCCAGAAATAGCAAGTTCATCACTAAGTTTCCACTTAACGGCAGCTCGCAATAATTTTTCTTCTGTCGTAAAATTATAATACAAGCTTAAATCACCCGAGAGTGTTTCGTAAAAGAAATCTTTATGGAATGTTACCATTGCTGCATGATTTATTTGATAATATTGGTTAAAAATCTTTTGATTAAATTTCCCAATTTCATAAGCTATCATTTGATTTGCATAATTTCCTAATTGCAATGGGTCAGCGAAATTTTGGGGTAGTGACGGGGCTGTAGCTTTTTCAAAATCAAAAACATAACGCCCTATATATTCTCCAATTATTTTGATTCCCCAAATGTCCTTTTCAATTCCTGCTACATAATAAATATCAGGATTAGGAATAAATACACTGTCTTTATAATTTTCGGTATGATTTAATGCTGCTTCTCCAGTAATTAACCACGAACCTGCTGGCACACTTAGATTAAGTCCGAGACTATTTTTTTTATAAAACTCTGCTTGATTTACAAGACTTATTGACATTGGAGGTGCTAAGTTAAAATCTTTAACCTTAAATCCATAAAACGGGTCGTATCCATGAAAACCAGTAAGCGAAATATCTGCAAAAGAAAACTCTGCACCAATACGAGCAGAAAAGCTCATATTCTCAAATCCTACTTCGGGAAGTTCGTATTGGTCAAATCTAACATCAACTCCTTCCATAATGTTCATATCAAACAGTTCGTACCTATATATAGATGGAGTAAAAAATGGAATTGCCAGCAACTCGATATTTAACCAATTTGCAGGTTTTATATTAGTTTTAAGCATAAAATTCGACATTTGCATATCCTCAATATCAGCACTCAAAAAGAAATAATCCTTTGGACAAACATTATCGGTAGGATTAAAACTTGTCGCTTTTCCATACTTAACAATTATTTTACCAAGTGAGATATCAAAATAGTTTCCCCTATACTCGGCAAAAGCTTCTTTAAGCTGAAGAATCGTTTTGGGTTCTCCAAAAAAGCTACCACTCCTTACACGCAAATCTGAAACAAATCGTGCGTTTCCTTTTTGTCCAGAGGCCTGCAAACCAAATTCTCCATAAGCAGAAGAAATATCAAACGATTTTGATAATCCAAAATACGATCCTCCCGCAAATCCATTTAAAGTATAAATAGGCTCGGCTTCTCCAAAATTTTGTGCATGAATGCCAAAACCTATAAATATTAACAATAATGTAGTAAATAATTTATTCTTCATGTTTTTTATATTTTAATGCAAAAATACATTTGAAATTTGAAAATATGGTTACTATTTTGAAAGTTGGACAGTAGTTTTGGTGTGATTTTTAAAAGATGAACTAATTTTAAGGATAGTTTTACAAAAAATGTTTCTCACTCAATATATTTTATGTTTTTTGATTCAAAGTTATAATTAATGCCACAAACATCACAAAGATAAATCCGAGTTAGCGAGGGTGGACAAAGATTTATTGGGGTTAGTGTTCTTAAAAACCTTATGTTTTTTCAAGCTTCATACAAAGAACATAACAAAAGACAAGCGTTTTTGGCGGGAAATTTGCTCGCGCAGCAGCAAATTTCATGACAAAAATAATTATCTATGTCGGTGGCGGTTTGGCAATATAGGAAAACGAATTAAATATTAAATCATTTGGATTCCGAGCAAGTAAGTGAGGTTGAAAAACAAAAATTTATTATGTTTCTAAAACCTTATATTTTTTCAAGCTTAATAGAAAGAACATAACACAATACAAGAGGTTTTTGGCGGGAAATTTGCAAGCGCAGCAGCAAATTTCATGACAAAAACAATTATCTATGTTGGGGGCGGTTTGGCAATATAAGAAGACAAATTAAATATTACGCCATTTGGATTCCGAGCAAGTAAGTGAGGTTGAAAAACAAAGATTTATTATGTTTCTAAAACCTTATATTTTTTCAAGCTTAATACAAAGAACATAACAAAAGACAAGAGGTTTTTGGCGGGAAATTTGCCAGCGCAGCAGCAAATTTCATGACAAAAACAATTATCTATGTCGGTGTCGGTTTGGTAATATAGGAAGACGAATTAAATATTAAATCATTTGGATTCCGAAAAAGTAAGTGAGGTTGAAAAACAAAGATTTATTATGTTTCTAAAACCTTATATTTTTTCAAGCTTCATACAAAGAACATAACAAAAGACAAGGGTTTTTGGCGGGAAATTTGCTCGCGCAGCAGCAAATTTCATGACAAAAATAATTATTTATGTCGGTGGCGGTTTGGCAATATAGGAAGACGAATTTAAAACTAAATTAGCGAGAAAAGATGTGAGGCGAAGTTGATCAGTTCGCAGGATTAATCCAGTTAGCAGATTATTGTCAGAATAACAATTTAAGGTTTTGACGTAAGAACAATCGAATCCGCCAGTTGGCGGAAACAATTGAACAGTCGAACAATTGAACAATAGAACAATTGAACAATAGAAGTAAAAACAAAGGAACAAGACAAGGGGTTTTGGCGGGAAATTTGCTCGCACAGCAGCAAATTTCATGACAAAAACAATTATCTATGTCGGTGTCGATTTGGCAATATAGGAAGACGAATTAAATATTAAATCATTTGGATTCCGAGCAAGTAAGTGAAAATGAAAAACAAAGATTTATTATGTTTCAAAAACCTTATATTTTTTCAAGCTTCATAGAAAAAGTATAACAAAAGACAAAGGGTTTTTGGCGGGAAATTTGCTCGCACAGCAGCAAATTTCATGACAAAAATAATTATCTATGTCGGTGTCGATTTGGCAATATAAGAAGACAAACTAAATATTACGTCATTTGGATTCCGAGCAAGTATGTGAGGTTGAAAAACAAAGATTTATTATGTTTCAAAAACCTTATATTTTTTCAAGCTTCATAGAAAAAGTATAACAAAAGACAAGGGTTTTTGGCGGGAAATTTGCTCGCACAGCAGCA
>JAQUBO010000243.1 GCA_028686735.1 Bacteroidales bacterium | reverse complement strand
ATCGCAATGTAGTGCTAATTCAAATCCTCCGCCAAATACAATTCCATTGAGAGCTGCAATTACCGGTATTTTTAGACTTTGCAACATACTAAATGATTTTTGAACTCGAACGCACATTAAAAAAGACTCTTCATAACTAGCATTTCCAATTTCATTTAAATCACCACCAGCCGAAAAAACTTTGTCTGTTCCTCTAATTATCAAAACCTTAGCTGATTTGTTTTTATGTAATACTTCAACTGCATCAATAAATTCATCAAAGAATAATTGACTTAGTGAATTAAGTTTTGCTTCAAAATCAAGTTTTAAAATAACAACTTCATTCTGTGTTTCGACACTTAGGGTTTTGTAATCCATATTCCATATTTTCTGTAAAAATAATAATTTGTTTTCAAAGCATGACCAAATTTTCGGAATAATACAAAATATCGACTATTGTAATCTCTTTTGTAATGATTTATTGGTGATGTGATTTGTTTAGAAACAATTTATTGTAAAGTCAAATAGTTTTAGAAATTGCAAAAAAATCGCTAAATTTGTAAAAAAAAGCTCCCTCGCTGGTGCGGACTTATCAATCCGAGTTTGGTACAGTTGGATGAATTAATGTTTTTACACAATTTTAATAATTACCGCCAAAGTATCGTAAAGCTAAACCCGTAGCTAACTCGGATTTATTTCTAATCCGAGTGTGGTACAATTGGATGAATTAATGTTTTTGCACGATTTTAAGAAACACCGTTAAAGTATCGTAAAGCTAAGCTGATATTTAATCCGTAGCTAACTCGGATTTATTTCCAATCCAAGTGTGGTACAGTTGGATGAATTAATAATTAGCGATGTTAAAGAATGTTTGTTTTATCTGTGACATCCAAATTTAAATTATACTTTTGTAATAACATAAAACTGAAAAATGGCACAAGAAAAAGGAAAAGTTGAAGTCTATGCAGATGAAAATATTATCAATCACATTTATCTTGTGAGGGGTAAAAAAGTAATGATAGACCGTGAACTAGCAGAGCTGTACGGAGTAGAAACACGAGTATTGAACCAGGCAGTAAGACGAAATGCAAAGCGTTTTCCTGAAGATTTTATGTTCCAAATGACAACTGAAGAGTTAGAAGAATGGAAATCACAAATTGTGATATCCAATAAAGAAAAAATGGGACTCAGAAAACCACCATTAGTGTTTACAGAGCAGGGAGTGGCAATGCTTTCAAGCGTACTAAACAGTGATACGGCTATAATGGTAAACATCCAGATAATTAGGATTTTTACAAAAATGCGTGAAATGCTTGCAACTCATAAAGAAATCCTTGTAAAACTAGATGAGTTAGAACGAAAAGGAATCGAGAGTGATGAAAAGTTCATGTTAATTTTTGAATATCTGAAACAATTTGAAGAATTGAAACAACAAGAGCTTGAACAGCGCAATAGAAAACCTATAGGATATAAGCGAAACGAAGAAAATTAAAACACAAACCGCCCATATTTCATACGACTTTAAACAAAATTTGCTATCTTTGACGGACATCTACAAACCACCAATCAACAAATACAAAATCAAAAAACAACAGATTTATCCCCACCAGTTGGCAAACCGAATAACAGATTATTTGAAAAACAACAAAAAATACTTAAATTTGTAAAAAAAACAAAATGAAAAGACTAATAATCAATATAAAGGAATTAATTGCTATTGATGATGACGCAAGGCTTCTTGTTCGTGGTAAAGAAATGTCTGAATTAAAAACCATAAAGGATGCTTGGTTATTGATAGACGGCGAAATTATCGAAGATTTTGGTGCAATGTCTGATTTTAACGAAGACCTATTAAGTGATTGCGATGAATACGAAGAGTTTGATGCTACTGGGAAAATTGTTATGCCCTCGTTTTGTGATTCACATACACATATTGTTTATGCAGGAAGTCGTGAAATCGAATATAGTGATAAAATACGCGGCTTAAGTTATGAAGAGATTGCTAAAAGGGGAGGGGGGATTTTAAATTCTGTAAAATTATTACAAAATACTAGCGAAGAGGAGCTTTATGAACAATCATTAGAAAGAGCCGAAGAGATAATATCGCAAGGAACTGGAGCGGTTGAAATTAAAAGTGGATATGGCTTAACATTAGTTGATGAGATGAAAATGTTAAGAGTTATTAAAAAACTAAAAGAAACAACTCCACTTGTGATTAAATCAACTTTTCTGGGTGCACATGCAGTTCCCACCGAATATAAAGATAATCAAGATAAATATGTTGATTTAGTGATTAATGAAATGATACCACAGGTTGCAGCCGAAGACCTCGCCGATTACATTGATGTGTTTTGCGACAAAGGTTTTTTTACTGTTGAGCAAACTGACAGAATTTTGTTAGCCGGAATTAAACACGGATTGAGACCTAAAATACATGCTAACGAGCTTGCAAATAGCGGAGGAATTCAAGTAGGAGTTAAATATAATGCACTTTCGGTAGATCATATTGAATATACAGGAAAAGAAGAAATTGAAGCTTTGTTAAATAGTGAAACTATGCCTACAATACTTCCTGGAGCTGCATTCTTTTTAAATATGCCTTATTCTCCTGCACGAGAAATGATAAGTGCAGGTTTGCCAGTTGCAATTGCTTCAGATTATAACCCAGGATCTTCGCCATGTGGAAATATGAAACTTATGATGTCGTTTGCATGTGTAAACTATAAAATGCTGCCAGAAGAAGCAATAAACGCAACTACAATAAACACTGCGTATGCAATGGGAGTGAGCGATATTGTTGGAAGCATTACCAAAGGCAAACTTGCAAATCTTATAATTACTGAGGATATTCCAAGTTATCAGTTTTTACCTTATGCTTATGGATCTGACTTGATTAATGCTGTGTTTCTTAAAGGAAAAATCGTGTCCTAAGAGGTTGATAATGAGATTTGTTAACTTTGAGTTGCAATATTTCTTAATAAAATATGCAGATATAATCTTTATTTTAAAATAAAAGATATATCTTAGTAATATTTGAAAAAATAAAGCGTTATAATATAATTAAAGCTTGTTAATTTGAAAACTAAAAAATGATATTTGCAAAATAATAAGTAGTATTGTTAGTTCTTAAGTAATTGTAAAACAAAGTTATAGACATGTTTATTTAATGAAAAGATTTAAGTTGTATTTATTGGTAATAATAGCTTTTGTGGGTGTAAATTCTTGTACCCAACAAATTGATACAACAGAGAAATTATTCCGAGAAATTTCGCATCAATACAATGGAAAGTGGTTTAAACAGATAAAATTTAAGCAAACCACAAATTTTTATAGAAGTGATACTGTCTATAAATCTGAACGATGGGCAGAAGAATATGTTTTTCCTGGACAATTGATTATTAAAGTAAATGATAACTCTAAGCAAGATCATGGTTTTCTATACAGAAACGATTCTGTATATGTATTCGAAAATAATCAAATAAGTTATTCGCATAAAATAACTCATGATTTGCTAATCTTGAGTATGGATATTTATAATATGAGTTCAGAAGATGCTTTAGCGCGATTTGCAGAACTGTATTATGATATTAGTAAATATGAAACACGAATGCATAATGGACGTAAAATTTATGTTGTTGGTGCTGAAAATGGAGATACAATATCTAATCAGGTTTGGTACGATGCTGAATATCTTTATATGCTTAAAATGATAAAAAGCACATCGGACGGATATCACGAGGTGCTTTTGAACGATTACATAAATATTAACGGCGGTGCGTGGATTGAACAGGAAGTTGTATTTAAGTTGAATGGCGAAAAATACATGGAGGAAAAATATTTTGATATCCGAATACCAGATAAAAAAAGAACAGAAATAAATATTAGTGATTTTAAAATTAACTTATTTCATCCCGTAGAATTATTGCAAGACTTAAATTATAGCGAAAGTTTAATAATAGTTATCATTGATAATCTATTTTTACAATTCGTGAATTATGAAAGATTAAGTTAAATACAAAACTTTTTTTATCATCAATATTTCCTATAATTTATATTATGTTAAATAGGATTTTTTCAATTACCCTATTGCCAGCAAATTAGTATTGAAAAAAATAAACCACAAAGAACACAAAGTATTGTGTATAGGTTACTTTACTTTTACTAGAATTGTTAAATTATAATTTCAGAGCAACTGACCCATAATTATTTTAAATTACTTTAATTGCTTGTAAATTAGATAATTACAGGAATATTTATTCATTGGTGTTAGGATTTTAAAAAGATACTAAAACGAGGCAAAAAGACTATCATCATTTCTAAAGCTATGTATATATATGTTAAGCTGCCCTTTCAGGACGCCATTTGTATTCGATTAATAACCAGAAGCTTCGCATCTGATTATAATAAATAAGGCTTTCAGCCTTAGGGATACAAATCTTGCTTTTGGCAAAAGCGATGCATACTCTAAATCAGGCTGAAAGTCTGATTTAAATTAAAACGAGGCAACGCCTCGTTTCCATGAACTTACTGGAATTTGCGTCCTGAAAGAGCAGCTTATAAGTTTATATCCTAAGTACATGACAAAAAATTAAAAACATCTATATCTGTTTGATTTTTAGAGTTTAACAACACATTTGCTATATAAGAAAGCCCTAATTTGAAAATGCTTTTAGCTTTTCGTCCATGTTTCTTGATCTCAATGCGTTTAATATTTTCATGTATGAATATTCCAGTTTTGTAGCACCATACAAATGCTATCATTACAATAAGAGTTAGTTTTTCGATTCTTTC
>JAQUBO010000242.1 GCA_028686735.1 Bacteroidales bacterium | reverse complement strand
CAGAGATTGTGCAAAGTTCTTATCAAAACTTAGTTTTTTCTAATGATGTTGAAGGATTGTATGTTACTAGTGCTAAAACTAAAGATGGAATGTATTCGAGAATTATTGTTCCTGAGTATTTTCCTGATAACAATATTGGTTTTCCAGAATTGCCTGTAATGACCAAGCTTATTGAGGTGCCACATAACGCTGAGTTTGAAATAAATATCATAAGTTATAATGAGCAGATTATCGATTTGGATGAATATGGTGCCGAGTTTCCCCTAGTTCCTAACCAGCCATCAATGTCGAAAAGTCAAGATCCAGCAACTGTGCCATTTGAAAAAAATGAATCAATTTATACTGATAAGGAGTTTTACCAAACTGATTTAGTGAAAGTCGAAAAAATTAGTAAAATGCGTGGTGTTCAGGTTGCTCAGCTTACAGTATCTCCGTTTTCTTATGATATTGAATCAAATGTTCTTACAATTAAAAATAATATTGAGGTAGAAGTTGTTTTTAAAAATGGAAATATAAGTAAATCGACGCAATTAAAAACGGATAAATACTCACCAGCTTTTGCTGCTGCTTATCAAAAATTGTGGAATAATAAGGCTCCGATGACAAAAGATGCTCTTTCACAATATCCTATAAAATATGTAATTATTTCTGACAGAATGTTCGAGGAAGCATTGGCTCCTTTTATTGAGTGGAAAACAAAAAAAGGCTTTTATGTGGATGTTCAATATACTGATGATATTGGAACAACAACTACTGCAATACATTCATATTTACAGGGATTATATGATGCTGGAACGGCTGATAATCCTGCTCCTACATATTTATTGATTGTAGGTGATGTTGATCAGGTTCCAACATTCTCGGGTTCGGGACACAAAACTGATATGTATTATTGTGAATTTGACGGTGGCGATGATTATATTCCAGAAATGTATTTTGGGCGTTTTTCTGCCACGACAGTTGCACAATTACAATCACAAATTGACAAAACTTTAATGTTCGAACAATATACATTTCCTGATCCATCTTTTCTTGCAGAAGTTGTTCTTGTTGCTGGACATGATAACAGTTGGGCTCCCACACATGGAAACGGACAAGTTAATTATGCCCACAATTATTATTTTAATGCAGAACATAATGTAACCGATAATATATATTTGCATCCTGCTTCTAATTCATTAGCTTCTGAGATAATTAGTAAAATAAGCGATGGTGTGGGATATGTAAATTATACTGCACATTGTAATTCAAATGGCTGGGGAGGACCAAGTTTTACAACATCTGATGTCCCTGGACTTCAAAATGAAAATGAATACTTTTTTAGTGTGGGAAACTGTTGTTTGTCGAACAAATTTGATGATGCAGAATGTTTTGGTGAGGCTTTGTTGAGAGCAGAAGGAAAAGGTGCAGTAATACATCTTGGGGGATCGAATTCAACTTATTGGGACGAAGATTTTTATTGGAGTGTTGGTATTGCAAGTTCAATTACTGCCGATGCTACTTATGAAGAAACAACTCAAGCTGCTTATGATCACCTGTTTCACGAAAATGATGAAATCCCTTATGTATCAGCAGGACAAATGAATTATATTGGAAATTTGGCTGTAAATGAGAGTACTTCGTCAAGAAAAAAATACTATTGGGAGATTTATCATGTTATGGGAGACCCTTCTTTAATGCCTTATGTTGGTGTTCCAGACGAAGTTACTGCAAACTATCTCTCAACTCTTCCAATAGGTATGTCTTCATTAACTGTAAACACCGAAGAAATGGCCTATGTTGCAATAAGTATTAATGGAGAATTGCTTGATGCTAAATTAGCTGACCAAACTGGAGTCGTTGTGCTGGAATTTGAACCTCTTACTACGGTTGCGAATGCTGATATTGTTGTTACAAAGCAGTTTAGAGCACCTCATATTAACGCAATAATGGTTATCCCAAATGATAATGATTATGATGCTATGCTTCAATCTGTTAATGTTCCGTCTGCTATGGTACATGTTACAGAATCAACTTTAAGCCCGCAGTTTACGATTCTTAATCTAGGACAAATTGATATGACTTCAGTTACAGTTGGTTATACGCTAAACGGTGGTACTGCTGTTGAGGAAAATTGGACTGGAAATTTAGCTACTCTTGAGTCAGAACTTGTTACTTTTCCTGAAATAAGTTTGGCTCCCGGCGAAAATGTAATTGTTGCTTATGTAAACTCTCCAAATGGCGAAACTGACCAATATCCGGATAATGACCAAATAACACAAAATGTGCTGGTTTATGCTGGAAATGCAAAACTTATGGAAGCAATTACTCCTGAAAATATTTTATGTAATACAACTTCTTTTATTCCCGAAGTTGTATTGAAAAATTTTGACACGTTCTTAATTGATTCTGCTACAATAACCTATGAATGTGGAGCTATTACTGATGAGTTGAATTGGACAGGAGAAATTTCTCAGAATGAGGCAGTAAATATTGTTTTTCCTGAAAAATCTTTCCCAGTAGGAAATAACACTATTACATATTCTATCGAAAGCATAAATGGAGGCGGTAATTTTGCAACTACTGGTAATAGTATCAGTGCCGACTTTATGGTTGTTGCCGCAGGTGAGAAATATGAGCTTGATTTATTGACAGACAGATATGGAGATGAAACTACCTGGGAACTAGTTGATGATGCGACGTTAAATGTTTTATACTCTGATGGCCCTTATCCGAGTAGTCTTGCAGCTCACTATATAACAGAATTTTGCTTAGGCCCTGGTTGTTACACTTTTACGATATATGATTCTGATGGTGATGGTATGAGTACATGGTGGGGTGCAAATGGAAGTGTTACGATTACAAATAGTACAACGCAAACTGTTGTATATGAGCTTGATGGCGATGAGTTTGATTCTCAAGCGTCATTTGAGTTTTGTGTAGAAATGATAGATTGTCCAGACAATATTACTGTAGATATTGCTGATGAACCCTTTGTTTTAACAGGTGGTATCCCAGCGGGAGGAGCTTATGCAGGTGTAGGTGTTACAGATGATGTTTTTGATCCTGGACTTGCTGGTCAAGGAACTCATACAATTACATATTATTATGCGTTTGATGGTAGTGAGGAGATGACATGCGAATTTGAAATTAGTGTGATCGCAACTGAGATAATTAGTAATAATACTGAAGAATTAAGCCTTTATCCTAATCCAACTAGCGGGATAGTAAATATTGGTTTTGAAAATGCTCAAAATAGAAATATCGAAGTGCTGAATCTTTGTGGACAGATTGTTAAAACCGCAAATTCTGACTCAGATAAATTGGAGATGAATCTTTCAGGACTAGCTGAAGGAACTTATATCCTTAGAGTAAAATCTGAAAAAGCAGTTTCGTTATTGAAGATTAGCATTGCTAAATAAATAATGTAATTCTGTGATTTGGTAATTAGTAATCAGTAATCGGTATTGTTAAATTTGCACAAAAAACCGACAAACCGATAAACGCAGGATTTCATCACTTCTGCAATCCTATTAAGAAGTATCTCAAAATTTGATCTTTACATTCACGATACTTTGAGTTGTCAGGTTTGCGGAAGAATGCACTTAGTTCGTGTTTACTTATTGGGTATTCGGCAGTTTCTAACAAGTGTAAAATATCTTCATCTTTTAGATTGAGTGCAATTTTTAATTTTCTGAAAATAATATTATTGTTTAGCACCTTTTCGGCGATTGGTTCTTTGCCTTCTTGTTTACCACGATGTAAAATAATAAACCCATTTAAAAATTTTGCAAAATCGTAGTCAGATAAACGGATATAGCCTTCAGTATCTTTTTTTTTTAAGTTGCCAGAAATGGTTTCACGATTTGTTTTACAATTGCCTAAAGCAAAAATATCAATCATTGTGGCATCGTTGTAGTTATAAATAAATCGTAAGCGTCGGAGAATATCGTTATTTGTCATGCTTTTTTTTGCAAAGATAATAGAAATAAAGAATAGTAAACTGTCGATTTTGATTTTATGATTTTTTTAGCGTATTTGATAACCCAAATAAATGGTGCAATCAAGGTTTTAATTGATTTTATGTTTATTTATAGCGGAACATTTTAGAACAATTGAACAACAAACAAGTATTCGGTGATTTTTGTATTCGGTAATTGGTGAGATTTGTGGAAATTCTTTAAGATTATTGATAGCTAGAGATTTTGAAGTAAGAACAATGGAACAATTGAATCCGCCAGTTGGCGGAAACAATGGAACAATAGAACAATGGAACAATCGAACAATAGAACAATGGAACAATGGAACAATGGAACATTTGAACAATGGAGCAAGCGAATAACGAGAAGTAGAGATGCTATAAACATAAGCTTGTGTCCTTTGTGAATTCTTAGTGTCCTTAGTGGTTTCTTTTATTTTATCACAAGGGGAACAAAGTAATAGCACAAAGAACACAAAGGGAAAAGTAAAACTCCCTGTATCGAAGAATCACAGGAACAACAAACAAGTATTCGGTGATTTTTGTATTCGGTAATCGTTGAGATTTGTGCAAATGCTTTAAGATTATTGAAAGCAAGAGATTTTGAAGTAAGAACAATTGAACAATTGAATCCGCCAGTTGGCGGAAACAATGGAACAATGGAACAATGGAACAATCGAACAATAGAACAATGGAACAATGGAACAATGGAACAATGGAACATTTGAACAATGGAGCAAGCGAATAACGAGAAGTAGAGATGCTATAAACATAAGCTTGTGTCCTTTGTGAATTCTTAGTGTCCTTAGTGGTTTCTTTTA
>JAQUBO010000241.1 GCA_028686735.1 Bacteroidales bacterium | reverse complement strand
ACTTGTTCCATACTTAACTTTAAGACTTTCGTTATAACCACTGCCAACATAATTAAAGGTTAGACGGTATGCAACTCCAGCTTCAAGTTGAATCTCTTGTGTGTAAAACCAAGTATTGGCAGGATTATAGTAATTGTAAGAGTAGTTAAGTGCTTTGCTGCTAGTTCCAAAATTTGAAGTAGTTGCTGTTTTCCAATTGTTACCTGTACCGACATTTTCTACAGTAGTACAATCTGGTAATTCGGGCACAATAGCAGATTCAAAATCTTGAGAATAAGGTATTCCTGCAATACCACACTCGGTAGTAAATTCATATTGTGATGACCAGTAGGAGAGGTCTCCTCCGCCACAATTAGCTTGAACATACCAGTAATAGTAGTGTTTTGGGTTAAAGTTCCTTCAGTTAATTCAAAAGGGTTTGTAGTCATTACCATTTCTATTTCTGCTGCGTCATGATTAGGGTCAATTACGCTAGATGAAACTTTTAAATTCCATTCAGTAGCTGAACCCATTTCGGTCCAAGCTAGGTTTGCAGAGGTAGCTGTAATATTATCAGCAATTAAGTTTTTTGGCTTTTGACAAGTTGGGATTAAACCAACTGTTAAGTTATCAAATGCTAAATCGTAATCGCCTGAGAATCTTGTTGCTACAAATTTAAATTTAACAATTTCTCCACTATATGATGATAAGTTGTAAGATTTTAGCTGCCATCCAGCAGTAAGGTTATTATTTACTTGTTCAAGATCTGTATAAGTATTGCCACCATCAGTAGAGATAGAAACTACAAAATTTCCTGTTCCAATAGGTGGTGGCCCATAAGGGGTGTTGGAGTTTGCAACAATATAATCAAAAGATAAATATGTGTCTGCTATAATTGGTCCAATGCCACCTGTTGTAAATGTTGCTGTTTCGTTAGAAGCAGATAAACTAGTATATATGTTGTTTCCAGGGTTACCAGTAACACCATTAGCAGAACCTATTTCCCATCCAGTAGTTGTCCAACATGCTGGAACGTCTGTTGTGTTAAATTCCTCAGTATAAGTTAGCGGTGCAATATTTATATCAACTTCTACAGGAGTAGAAGTTGCAGATTCGCCTGAATTTGTACATGTTACAACACATTGGAAAAATGTTTTTTCTCCAATAGAAGTGGTTAAATTTGCATCGCTTGTTCCTATGTCTGTCCATAATGCATTATCAGGAGAACTTTGCCATTGATATGTAATGCCACTTCCCGAAGTAAAGTTTTGTAATGAAAGAGTGAAATCATTACCAACACAAACAGGATTCGCAGAGGCAATAGTGTTTCCAGGATCGGGTGTGCCTGTGCAAGGTGGCTGCAAAATCTCAAATTGCATTTGATTTATATAAGCTAGCCTTCCAGTCGCACTTGGCGGTGAAGCAGGATCAGGATTTTGTGTATCACTTCTGTAGTGAATAGCCCTATTGGCAACAGGTGTGGTCCAAGTTCTTGCATAGTTTGAACTACTAGAATAACCTGCACTATTCTCATCAACTGCAACAATTAAATTGCTTGTGTTGTTGTAGGGGAAAGGGGTGGTAAATGTAATTTCATACCAACCTTCAGCGGGATTAGTAGCAATCGTGCCAGTATAAACCTGTGTCAAATTTGCCAGTGGTTCCCAGTCGGTAGTACTTGCAAATGAGGACTTAGTTGTATGACCTATGTAAATAGTCCAGTCATTAGAAGATGCTAAATCAACATTAGTAACCATATAAAACCTAATTTTTGTGATATCTCCATTAACGGCAATTTCTTCCTGTAGCACAATTTGCTGTGTGTAAGAATAACCATAGAACCCATTAACGGGGATAAGGTATCCAGCAGTAGTGCCAGAGCCAATAGTAACAGTTGTCTGCCCATAGCTAAGATTACCAGCAAAGCTAAACGCTGTCAGGAGAAATAGCCACATAAAGCTTTTCCTGAATAAATGTTTAAAGTACATGTTTTTCATATTAATAAAGTTTTAAGTTATTAAAAATTACATTAGTTTTTACAAAAGTAGCTTATTAATAGATACGTTTTAATTTTAATCGTGATATTTTATCAACAAATCTGTTGATAAAATGTGTTTTTATACTTTGTTGTTCAATAAGCATACAAAAAAACCAAATCTATGTTGTGGGATACTTAAAATTATCTTTAGGTAGTTCTCCCTTAAAACCTCGATAACTCATTGGTTATTAGCACATAATATTGGTAAGCTGTGATAATATAATGTTCTAAATTGCAAGGAAATACGTATCTTGTAGAAAAAACTTGCAGATATATCTGGAAAGCAGGACAAGATACCTCAATTCGGTATTTTTGCCCCCCCATTTAGAAAGATTCATCAATATGAAGCATGAATTATGTATTTTATCCAAGCGAATGAAATGGGAAGCAATTAAAAAAGAGTTTTCGGTGTATTTTTCAAAGATTGGAAGGTCTTTTGTCCCCATTCGCAGGATGGTGGGTTTACTGCTATTAAGACATATTTCCAATCTAAGTGATGAATCGGTTGTCGCTAGGTGGTTAGAAAATCCTTACTGGCAATACTTTAGCGGGAACAAGTATTTCAAACCCAAAAGCCCTTCGATCCAACATAATTTATACATTTTAGAAACCGCATTGGAAAAGAAGGAGCCGAAAAATTATTAAAAGTATCTGTTAAACTATTTGGCAAAGAGGCTCAAGAAAAGGAAGTATTGATTGACAATACAATACAGTACAGTACAAGAGAAAGACATAACTTATCCGACCGATGCAAAATTACATAAACGTATCATTGATAAAGTCAACAAAATTGCCAAGCAAGAAGGAATAATATTGCGACAAACTTATACAAGAACTTTAAAGCTATTATTAATTGACCAACGTTTTTACTCTCATCTCAAAAGACGTAAGAAAGCCAAAGCAGCATTAAGAAAAATTAAAACGATAGCAGGTCGTCAAGTTCGCGATATTGAGAGACAATTTACACAAGAACAAAAGGATAAATGTCAAAACTTATTCATTATTTTAAATAAGAATTGTTGACAGAGGCTATAAAGGGAAAAAGAATATTGACGGAACAAAAATAATTTTTACCATCAACACTAAAAAAGAATTGTACTCAATAACAAAAAGCAAGAAAGCGATTTAGAGCAAGAGTGGGAATCGAAGCAGTTATTGGTCATATAACCCGCATTATTCACCGCTTTTTGTAAAATATGTAAGTAAATGTCAGATTGTCAAACACTTATATTGTTTATCAAAAGTCATTAATGCACCCAAATTTTAGTGCTGCTTGCGATTGTCTTTGTGCATCTACTGCGTTGCTAACTTATTGAACCTTTAGCTCACGACCAAAGGGAGTAAATACATTTGTATAACTGCAAAGTTAGGCGCCTTACTTCTCCGTCAGCTGACGGATCAGCACAGGTGTATCTACACAAAGCTAATCGCATGAACGGCGAAGCCCTCACGAAGTAATAATGCGGGTTAAATGCTATTTTAGCAGGAACTGGGTTCAATTTAAAGAAAATGCTTAACAGAATTAAGAAGCAAATTCTGTTAAGCATTTTTAAAACAAAAAATATATTGAAAGTACTTTTGTTCTTAAATTTCAGCACCAGAAAAAAGGTGCTTCTTAAGGTTTAACTATTTAAAAGGAACTTGTATGGCTTCTGCTACAGCAGATATATTAACAGATACAAAATACTTTAGAGGAGGAGTACCTGTTCCCATATTTTTAGTTAGCTCTTCTTTTGATTTAAGATCTCTAGTTTTCATTTTTAAATTACTTGGTTTAGCGGCATCTTCACCGGAATATACTTCCCAATATATTTGATCTACTTCCCTTTGCTCATCTGTTATTGTCGTAATTTTCTGGGGTGCTCCCTCGCCTCTACAATCCCATATTTCCATATATACTTCGCATGAAGCTACTGCACTTTTTCTGTGAGTGGTTAATTTTCCCTCCACCTCACGAAACTTCATTTCGTTAGTTTTTAAGAAACTCTCTTTTTGCGATTCTGACAGAACTTTTAATCCAGCATCGTATGTTTTTTTGCTTGATTCATAGCTTGATTTAGAAACTTTTTCATCATCCTGCCACTTTCCATCGTCATCTTTTTTTGCGATATAGTATATACCAACAGTTTCTGTAGTTGGTTCAGATGTTTCAATGCTATACTTTATTTCACCATATTTGTTGGACATTTTTACAACAATAAAACCAAAGCTATACTTACCTGTTTTTGCTTTTTCCCACGATTCTGGTAACCACATATTCAGGTCTTCAAAATCTTCACCTGTATTTATTTTATAGTGAGCAGGCATATCATGATCAATCCTTTTACCGTCAATAGAACCTCTCAAATCATCGCCTGCCAATATGTTTTTTGAAGACTCAACAAATATTATTTGTGGGTAAGCACGAGCACTGGCAATGTTCATTTGTTCTTCTGCATCTTTATAATCGTTTTTCCAGCTTAATGCATTTCTAAAAGCGGTGTAGGCACTTCTTTGCTTTTCAAAAGATGTTTCATTTGCTAATTCAAGTGCGTTGTTGTAACAAATTTCGGCACCAGCTACGCACACTGCATCGTATTTGGCTTGCCAATCCAAATAATCTTTATCGTACTCTTCAACAGTAGCTAATAACTTTTTTGCCGTTTTCAGCTGCTCAAGGTCTGTGGGATTGGTATTTAGAATTCGCACACCCTCATCGTAGTAGATTTTCGCGCTATATCCATCGATTTTATCATAGGAAGTATTTGCTCTTTCGCCCTCCTTGTTTGAATATTTATTCGTTAGCTTAAAGTG
>JAQUBO010000240.1 GCA_028686735.1 Bacteroidales bacterium | reverse complement strand
TTTCAACCTCGGCTATTGTATTACGCCCGCAGGAGGGGTCTGGGGAGGAATGCGGGCGGGATTCGCTTCACATTTCTTTTCGGAATTCGGGGCGGACAGAAAACAAAATACAAATTCAATATTGTGCCTTGGGACATTATACTATTTTTGATCGTCCAAGACTAAAGGGGTCCATCCTCGGCATTCGCCTCGGACATTTCCGCTAGGGCTACTCGCGCCTAGATGTCTCTGAGCGAGCAAAGCTCGCGCTTCTTAGGGAGAGGAAGTTTCCTCTCCCTGGGTCGGGCTCTGCTGATTACAGCAGTCCGCCCTCGCCACACCCTCTCTACGCTTTTTATATTTATGTTTCTAGTGTCGCTTTCGCTATTAGATTTTTTGTATTGCAATACAACTTCGGCGCTCATCCTTTAGTCATGGACGCCCTAGCGGAAATGTCCGAGGCTCAAATTCGTATTGCACACTTGACCCACCCTCCCATTCGCGTGTGCGCAAAACCCCGCTCGCAAGGACGAGAGGGATGCGAGCGGGGCTCTCCCTAAGAGATATTAAATTTAGTATTTATTAAAATAATTTCGTTTATATCAGAAAAGAAAGACATAACATTATATGGTGTTATTGGAGCATCTCCAGGATGACCACTATGATTACGCATGTCAAAACAGCTTTTTAGTCTCGTTCCTTGATTAAAGTCGATTAAATTCATCCCCTCTATGATAGTGAGAATATCTTTATCAAAGACTTCTCTAAGTTCACTTAGAGAAGAGATACTGTAAGTCTTATTAAAATTTTTAAATCTTCCTTTTTGCTGACTTGCTAATTGTGCAGAAGTAACATTGAAAGTTGTATATCCTAGCGAATCTATTTTTTTATGGATATGATCTATACAAGCACACCATCCAAGCACAACAGATGCTTTTAAATAACCAGATTTTGCACAATTTATTGCTTCGGATAAATATTCATTCTGTTCCGCATTTAAAATTGATTTCAATAGTTGTTCAAAAGAACCATCTATCAAAGAATGTTTCGGTGTATTATTTGTTTGAAGTGGACTTATTATTTCTTGTTGAAACTTAGTAAGAATTATATTTATATCTTTAAGATATTGAGGTTTTTTATTTCCGTGGGTTGAACATAAATGAAGTAAGTGCGTAAAAGCAGTATTTTTTGCCTTAATTACATCGTTGTCATCAGAAAAACCATGTGTTTCCACTAAATCCTTTTTTAAAGTATTAAACCAGTATTTACCGAGACGCTCGCACTCTGAACGAGTACTCGTTGAATTTACTTGACCATCTTTTGTTTTTACTTGATTTATAAGTTTTTTGAATTTCTTTAAGTCAAGTAAAAATATTTTTACATCATTTTCAATATCCATAATTTAATTATCTAGCAATTTCGGATGCAATTTTCACGAGCTCCTTTTTCCCCGCAGGTGATAGCGCTATCTCAGTTGTACCTTTTTTATATTCTTCAGTAAAAAACTCCTTACTCTTTTTAAAATTAGTTGCGAAATTTGCACTGTCATAACATTTATGCGTATCGCATAAGCTTCTAACATCCTCTACTAATATTTTAAACTCCCCATCTTTCAACGCATTTTCAAATGAGCCAAGTAAAGTAAGTCTGATTTGTGAATCTGCCATTTTGGTGCTTTTTAGATCATCGTATAGTGGTTTAAATTCTGAGTTTTCCTGATAAAACAGATTATTTATATCATCTAGGGTTAATTCACCATTTTTTAAAATGGCACGAACCTTTGTATGTATTTGATTCAATTTTATTTCGTCACCCCCAGTAGTTTCAGATATAGGAGTAATTTGTTCTTGTGACGGATTTTCATTGCTCGGATCAAAGCTTTTCTTTGATTGATTTCCTTGGTTAGAAAAATAATAATTAAAAAGAAGTTCAAAACACTTCTCTTGTAAATTCTCTGGACACTTTTTTACTAAAGAGAGAATCTCCTCTAGTTTTGTCTCAATATCTTTATGCATAAGATTTTTTGATGATTAATTTATAATTATGTGGATAACTAGTTTTGGACTTTCTAGTTTTATTCTAGTATACTGTAAGTATATAAATTAGAAAATAAATTGTCAACAATTATGCTTACAAAAAAACAGAAAAAGGTTTTAGAATATATAGAGTCATATACTCAAAAACATGGGTTTAGTCCTTCTCATGATGAGATAAGAAAACATCTTAAACTTTCCTCTGTTTCTACGGTAAATCATTATATGAAAATCCTTCAAGAAAAGGGTTATATTAAAAGAGGGAAAAATATAGCTCGATCTGTTGAAGTTGATAAAAAGGAAAGTATTATAAGTATTCCATTTAAAGGCTACATTGCAGCAGGTATGCCAATAGAAGCAGTTGAAGAATTTGAAACAATTTCTGTTCCTAGCGGACTAGTTTCAGTTGGAGAACATTTCGCTCTTGGAATTAAAGGAAATAGTATGATTGATGAGGGTATTTTTGATGGAGATACTGTAATTATAAGAAAACAAAATTCTGTAGAAGATGGAGAAACGGCTGTTGCTTTAATAAATGATAATGAAGTTACTCTTAAAAAAATTTTTAGAGAGAAAAACAGAATTCGTTTACAACCAGCAAATCCAAATCTTAAACCATTCTATGTCAAAGAAGTAATTATTCAAGGTAAAGTAATTAGTACTTTTAGAAACCTTGAAGAAAAAGAAAAGAAGGATGAAAAGTTTAAATTTAATCAATTTCTTTGTGGTGATGTTTTAGATATGATGAAAAAAATCCCAGATTCATCAATTCATTTTGCTGTAACTTCACCCCCATATAATGTAGGAAAAGATTACGATAATCACAACGATAAAATGAAACATCAAGATTATCTTGATTGGTTATATAAAGTATGGGAAGAAACAAAAAGAGTTTTAGTTCCAGGTGGTAGATTCGCGATAAACATTGCTCCAACTGGAATAAGAGATTTTGTTGCTATTCATCACGATTATATTGAGCAAATGAAGAAATTGGGTATGAAATTTAGAACAGAGATACTTTGGTATAAACAAACAATGTTAAAAAGAACGGCTTGGGGTAGTTTTAAAAGCCCCGCAAATCCTCACATAGTTCCATCTTGGGAATATGTTCTAATCTTTACTAAAGATCAAGACAGATTGGATGGTGATCCTAAAATGGCAGATATTACAAAAGAAGAATTTATGCAATTTTCAGATGGTTTTTGGAAAATAAAACCAGAGACACAAAGAAAAGGACACCCTGCTCCATTTCCTGAAGATTTAATTTATCGTTTAATGAAATTTTATTCATATAAAGGAAATAATGTTCTTGATATGTTTGGAGGAACTGGAACAGTTGCAGTTATAGCAGAAAGAACAGGAAGAAATTTTGTGCATATAGATATTTCTCCTCAATATTGTAAGGTTGCTAGTGATAGGTTAGAAAATGAAAAATTACAAAAGAAACTTCTATAAAACAAAACCCGCTTTAAGCGGGTTTTGTTTTAATCTTTTGTTTCTGTGTCAATATTATATTTATCAAATAATTTTAAAATTTCTTCACAAAAAGAAACTAGATTTTTGTCATCTATTTTCTTTGACGCCTTAAGTAATCTTATAAAATATCTTTTACCAAGTGTTGTTTGTCCAAGATTCTTTTTTAAGAAATTGTGTTGAGAACAAAGAGTTTGTCCATTTTCTAAAGTAGCCTTTCCTCCTTTATCTTTTGGTTTTATATGGTCTGCTTGTATTTCCATTCCTTCTTTTGGTCCTCGTCCACAAACCACACATCTATAATTATCTCTTTCAAAAATTTCTTTTTTAGTCTTTTTATCAAAATCTTCTAGATCTCTATGTTCAATATTATTTGGATCATATTTATAAATACCTTTAGCTATCTTTATTAGAAATCCATTTTGATGTAAATGTCTTATCCCTCGATCTGGGTCACGGAAAATACCACCTGTCCTCTTTTTAAATTCTTTTGTACACCAATCCACAGCTTCGGGATGATAAATATCTCTGTTAGGATTATTTTTGTAAAATTCTATAAGTAAATCTTTTTGAGAAATTTTTTGTTTTTTCATAAAATTATTTTACAAAATAATCTAACGACTTTTTATAAAGTTTTGCAAATTCTTTTAACTGTAATACATCAAATCTTCTTTGCCCAGATTCTATTTTTGAAAGATATGATTGAGTTTTTCCTAATTTTTTAGAAACCTCAACTTGCCCAAGCCCGGCTTCAATACGCGCCTTTTTTAAGCGTTCAACAATTAAATTATGTTCCTTTGTATATATTGCTCTAGGCATCGTAACTCTATTATAGTATTCCATTGTGTTATATTCCAAATTGTCATATAATGGAATTGGCATTGTCCGCCCCGAATTCCGAAAAGAAATGTGGAGCGAAATCCCGCCCGCATTCCTCCCCAGACCCCTCCTGCGGGCGGGAATACAATAGCCGAGGTTGAAATTTGGGGTGGGACCCAAATGAAAGACCTTTTTAGATATTTTAGGAATTCCGATGAACTAAAATATCAAAAAGGTGTACTGCTCCTGTAAGGAGGGGCGAATCCAAAACCCCAGAAAAATTGTTTCGCCCTGCCGAGTCCTTTTTTAGAATTCTGAATCAGGATTGTTTTGGAAAAAAGTTCGGATTTTGTTCAGGAGACACAGCAAATAAAAAAACCACTTTCGTGGCTTTTTTTTTGCTGGGAGACTAGGACCGTGAGTACACTTATCGAATCTTACAGATTCTGTACACCCTTCGCGTGATTTTAAATTAACATTTAAAATCACAAGCTCAGGGTCTTCGATTCCTAGACGCGAGT
>JAQUBO010000054.1 GCA_028686735.1 Bacteroidales bacterium | reverse complement strand
CATTGGTTAGATGTTTCGTTGGCAGCAAACTACATTTCAAACGAAAAACATTTAGAATTAAATAATCTTTGCATAGAAATACAAAAAATGCTAGAAAGCATGATTAAAACACCAGAAAAATTCTGCAAATAACCACTACCCACTACCTACTAACTACTACCTACTAACTACTACTTACTAACTACTACTTACTAACTACTAACAATGAACCCCTCAATAAAAATACAAAACCTCTCCAAACAATACCGCCTCGGCGTAATAGGCACCGGCACTCTCTCCCACGACCTAAAACGTTGGTGGACAACCTCCATTCGTGGAAAAGAAGACCCTTGCCTTAAAATCGGAGAAACAAACGTAATCGAAACGCGAAACTCCGTAAGTTTCAAAAGAAAAAATAGCGTCAAAATTTTGGAAATATAAATAATTATATGTAATTTTACATCATGAGCGAAAAAGTATTAATAACAGGTGTTACTGTAACACAGCAAATGAAGAGGGCAAAAGAAATTCTTAAAACACAAGTAATTCCTAAAGAAAAAGAATTCCAAAAAAGGAATAAACAGTCCTTAATAAATAAAAAATTGAATACTGTATAGTAAGGAGATGCCTCAACTTATTATTATTGCAGGTTGCAATGGAGCTGGCAAATCTACTTATGCTCCTTCTTTACTTCCCAACGAAATGACTTCATTTGATTACGATAAATTATATTTAGCCAATTACAATTCTTTGCCTGATAGTGAATATCGGGATAAATTTGCAAAAGATAAGACAACAAGAGAGTTTGAGCGATTAATAAACTTTGCTCTTGAAAACAAAAAAGATTTCTGTTATGAAACAAATTTTGACACTTACCCTTTACATTGGGCAAGTAAATTTAAAGATGCCGGATTTACATTAAACTTAATCTTCTTTTGTCTTGAAAGCCAAGAAATTGCAAAGCATCGTGTACTTGTAAGAGCAGAATCTAAAGGTCATTTTGTTGATAATAAAACAATAAATTTTAAATGGAAAGCTGGTTATAAGAACGTCAACAGATATTATGATTATTTTGACAACTTATTGATAATTGATAACTCTAAAAGTGAAAAGATTTATACAAATATTTTACAAATTAAAGATCGAAAAATTGAGGTAATGACTAGTAAAATTCCAGATTATTTTCAAAGACGTTTCCCTAGTATTTATGAGTTAATTTACTAATAATCAAATAAAATAAAACACACACCGCTACCGCACGATTGCTTTCAGCGAGCCCTGCGGGGTTAGTGCCTCAGCCAAAAGCGTGGGTATCGTGTGGTACCGCCAGAAGAACAGAAGAACAATTAAACCCCGAAACCCGGAACCCGAAACTGAAAACCCGAAACCCGAACCGAGCCGCAGGCGAGCTCACGAGCGAAGCGAGTAAACCCGAAACCCGAAACTGAATTAACCCGAAACCCGAAACCCGAAACCCGGAACTGAATGAAACCCTCAATTAAAATAGAAAACCTCTCCAAACAATACCGCCTAGGCGTAGTAGGAACCGGAACCCTCTCACACGATTTAAAACGTTGGTGGACAACCTCCATTCGTGGAAAAGAAGACCCTTACCTTAAAATCGGCGAAACAAATGTCATCGCAACCCGAAACTCGAAACCCGAAACCCAGAACTCGAAACCCGAAACTCGAAACCCGAAACTCGAAACCCGAAACTCGAAACTCGAATCTCAATACGTTTGGGCTCTAAAAGATATTAATTTGGAGATTGAGCAAGGCGATGTAGTCGGAATTATTGGTAAAAACGGAGCCGGGAAATCTACTTTACTTAAAATCCTCTCGCGCGTTACAAAACCTACAACAGGAAGCATAAAATACAACGGACGCATAGCTTCTCTGCTCGAAGTTGGAACTGGATTCCACCCCGAAATGACTGGCCGCGAAAACATTTACATGAATGGCGCCATAATGGGAATGACAAAAGCAGAAATTACCTCGAAGCTAGATGAAATTATTGCCTTTGCCGGTGTGGAACGCTATATTGACACACCAACAAAAAGATACTCCTCCGGTATGACAGTGCGCCTCGGTTTCTCCATTGCCGCTCACCTCGAACCCGATATCCTCGTTGTGGACGAAGTTCTCGCAGTTGGCGATGCCGAATTCCAGAAAAAAGCAATCGGAAAAATGCAAGACGTCTCTAAAGGCGGCGGTAGAACGGTGCTATTTGTGAGCCATAATATGGCAGCGGTAGAACAGTTGTGTGGACGGGGTATAGTATTAAAAGATGGCGAGGTAAGCTTTGTTGGAGATGCGGGAGATGTTATAAATCATTATCTGAATAAAGTTGTAGGGCAAAAAATAAAAACGTATACAACCGATGTAAAAGGTGAAAATAAGATTCTTAAAGCGCAAGTTTTAGATAGTAAGCATCAACCAAAACAATCATTTATGAGTGATGAAGACATCTTATTGAAAGTTGAATTTAATAGGCAGTATTCTTCTGTTTGTTTGGGAGCTGCGATAAAAGATTTAAGGGAAAATAAAATTACCACAAAAGTTTTAGATAGCATTACAGAATTGGGCGATTTAACAGCCATTCTTACAATACCAAGAGATTTTTTATTAAATGGCGCATATTATATCGATTTAGCTCTATTTATAAAAAATGGGTTAGTTTATGAATATCTCAGCAGTGTTTGTTCTTTTAATGTTGTTGATGTGGCTTCAGAGTTAGCAATTTATGGAGAGGTTAATACAGGAGTTGTCAATATGAAAACACAATGGCAGTTGGTATGAAGAGAATAGTAAAAAAAATAATTGTAAACCTTTATCAAATTAAGATGAGGTTTGATTTAAAGGTGAAAATATGGGCAATACAAATGAATCCAAATATTGAAATGGACAAATCTGTGCGGATTACCAATTCTACACTTATAGAAACTCGTTTTGGAGGAAAAATTAAGATAGGGAAAAATACCGAATTACTTGAAGATGTGAAAATATTGACTTATGGAGGTAACATAGAAATAGGGGAAAATTGTAGTATAAATCCGGGTACAATTATTTATGGACATGGAAATACAAGAATTGGAGACCATGTTTTAATAGCGGGACATTGTATGATTATACCTGCAAATCATATTTTTAAGGATATAGAAAAAAATATAGATGGGCAAGGTATAGAACTAGAAGCAATACAAATTAGCGATAATGTATGGGTGGCTCATGGGTGTAGTATTATGGCCGGCGTGACAATTGGCAAAGGAAGCGTAGTAGCTGCTGGTTCAGTTGTTAATGAGTCTGTGCCTGAGTTTACGTTAGTTGGAGGGGTACCGATAAAAATAATAAAAACTATCAATAAATGAATAAACTTAGGTTATATAGCTTTAAAGAGTGGGTTCACATTTTAGTTAATTTTATATTTTACAAAATTGAAAAGCAAATTGATAAAAATATAGTTCGTAAAAAGGCTTTATTTGATTCATATATTTTAAATGGTTGGAAAATTAGAGCATTAAAAAATAATTACCTATTAACAAAAAAAGATGTAAAAATAAGCTTACGGAAAAACTCAACGGACTATTTAGTTTTTGAGCAAATATTTATTGGTAGTGAATACCAACCTATTATTGATTATTGTCAAAATATTGGCTGTAAAATAATAACAATGTTCGATTTGGGTGCTAATATTGGTCTTTCGTCAATATACTTTAACCAGTTTTTTCCTGATATTCATATTTGTGCTGTAGAACCCTACGGAAGCAATATTAGTGCTATGCGGCATAATTACAAACTAAACAACTTAAATATTTTTATTGTACAAGGTGCAGTTTGGCATAACACCAGTAATTTAGGAATAAGTCGAGATTTTCGAGATGGTAAAGAATGGTCTATTTCTGTGTCCGATTCTTCTCCCAATACCGATATACAAGGATATACAATGGCACAATTGATGGAAATGAGTAATTTTGAAACTATAGACTTTTTAAAAGTTGATATTGAAGGTGCTGAAAGATTTATTTTTGATGAAAGCATTTCTGATGTTTCCTTTTTGGAAAAAGTAAAAATAATAGCTTTAGAAATACACGATGAGTTTGGGATGCGTGAAAAAATAAATAACACTTTAATAAAATATGGTTTTGAAATTAAAATTAATGGAGAATTAACTATTGGATTTAAACAACATGGAACAATATAAAAAAGGGGTAACAGTAATAGTTTGTTGTTACAATAGTGCGCCTCGTTTGCCCGAAACCATCAAACACTTGGCCTTGCAAAAAGTGCCTATTGGATTTAAATGGGAAGTTATTGTGGCAAACAACAACTCTTCGGATAATACTGTTGAAGTCGCTAAAACAGAATGGCTAAAGTATCCACAATGTGAGGCTGATTTTAAGATTATTGATGAACCTAAACCAGGATTGTCTTACGCCCGAGAAGCCGGAATAAATGCCTCAGCTTTTGAATATTTAGTTTTTTGCGATGACGATAATTGGTTGGATGAGAATTATGTTGAGAAAGGATTTTTAATCTTTGAAAAACATGCTGATGTCGGAATTATTGGAGGCATTGGTTATCCAATTAGTGAAATTGAAGCGCCGGAATGGGTCGATAGATTGAAGTTATGGCATGCAACAGGACCTCAATTTGACGAAGAAGGTGATATTACCGAAAAAAAAGGAGCAGTGTATGGAGCTGGCATGTTTATGAGAAAAGAAGCCTTTTTGAAAATGAAAAAAAATGGGTTTTCTAGTATTGCAAGTGATAGAAAGGGAAAAAGTTTAGCTTCAGGTGGGGATACTGAATATTGTTTCGTAATGAGATTAATTGGTTATAAAATCCATTTCAGTAAACAATTAGTTTTTAAGCATTATTTTCCGAAAAACAGATTAAATTGGAATTATAACAAGCAGCTTTTCAAAGCAAGTGGATTATCTTATGCGCAAATAATCATTTATGTGTTTCTTTATGAACAAAATAAAAAAACTTGGACAAAATGGAAATTGTTTTTAATGTCAAATTTGTTCAATGCATTAAAAGAACAATACAAGTCACTGAAACGATTATTAGTTTTTATGTTTTGGGACATTGAGGGCGAAGAATATATATTGAATTATAGCTTTCGCAGAGGGTTTATAAATGGTTTGTTTTTGAATCTTTTTGATTCAGACTTTACAAAAATTAAAAGTATTTTAACTCAGAATGAACATGCAGCTATTAAAAAATAAATCTAATACACTACGATTTTACTTCAAACCCAGAAAAGTAGTAGCCCAATATAAACTCTTTTTTAGCGAAGAGTGGTTGGAGGCCTCTGTTGATTCTATTGCAGAGCACGTTTATAAAATATTATTTGTGGTATCTGATATTGCATGGGGCGATGATATTAAGAATCCTCAAATACAAGGGGATAATTTAGAGCCCATACTCAATAAACTCAAGGTCAAATATCCCGATAAAGTAATTATTCTAAGGGGAGCATATAATGAACAGTTAAAGCATGTGCAGGCTGGGTTGAGTTATGTTAAAAAACAAATCCCGCAAGCAACCCATTGCCTATACATTGATGGAGATGAAATTTATACCAAGCTACAAATAAAACAACTATTAAAATTGTCAAAAAAAATCAAATACTTTAATAAAGCCATAAGAATTAATTATAATACATACTTCAAAACTATTTATTATAAAATTTTTCCCATTAAATATACACCATTGTTGGCTCTTTTCCCAATAATAGATTGGGTAGAATATCGTGATGCAAGAAATGTTAATGCTAAAACAATAGATTTGAATGACTATTTTTTTGAACATCCTGCATATGTGAGAAAAGATAATGAAAAAATGCGTTTAAAAATTGAAGCACATCGCGAAACAGAACCAATAATTGGAGACTGGTACAATGATGTTTGGTTAAAATGGACACCTGAGACAAAGAATTTTCATCCAACTAATCCAGAATTTTGGGAAGGGGTTACCCCTGTATTTGAGAATGATTTGCCTAAAATAATGGTAGAAACATATAAAAAATTCTTTTTAGTTTAATATTTTTCTAATGCAAGACTTAAAATACAACCAAGAATATACTAGCTTTAGTAATAATTTACAAACAATAAAAGTTGTCGACTGGATCAAAAACAATTCTAATGTTCTTGAATTTGGTTGTCACACAGGTCTTTTATCAAGATGTCTCTCTGAAGAAAAAAAAGCAAAAGTTGTAGGAATCGATATTAATAAAGATGCTTTAAAAATAGCTAAAAAATATCAAATCAAAACAATAGAAGCAGATCTTGAAGATATAAACTCATGGTCACCGCAATTTGAAAATACGAGTTTTGATGTAATAACATTTCTTCATATTCTTGAGCATTTGAAAAAGCCTGATTATGTACTCAAAAATGCAATTAAATTACTTAATGAAAATGGCATAGTAATCATAGGACTACCCAATGTCAGTAATGCTAAAGATAGATTTGATATGTTCTTTGGCAAATTTGAATATTCCGAAATTGGAATTATGGACAGCACTCATATTCACATGTTTAATTATTTTTCGGCTTTGAAACTGATAAGTGATGCGGGCTTGGAAATTATTGATTATTATTCTCCATGGCAAGTTAATCCTATAAAACATTTTTTAGATCATTTGCCTGTTTTGCATCGGCTTGCGAAAAATATAAGCGTAAGACCATCAAGGGTTTTTAAATTTTCTCCAAATATTACAGATAGTGTAATGCTTTTCAAATGCAAAATAAAGTAGAAATTTCAATCATATTAGTTCACTACAAGAACATACACGATACTTTGAAATGTTTAGGCTCTATTTATTTGTATGAACCAGACTTAAATTGTGAAGTTATTGTTATTGATAATCATCCAATAAGTAATGATGGAGCAATAATCAAAGAAAGTTTTCCATTTGTACGATATTACCAGATGGCCTATAATAGTGGTTTTGGAAGGGCAAACAATTACGGTGTGCAATATGCTTTGGGCGATTATCTGATTTTTTTAAACAATGATACAGAGATAACCAATCAGGCTATTACGAGGGCATTAGAAACATACAACTCATTTAATAGAATCGGACTTTTAACTTGTCGGATAATTGAGCGAGATAGCAGCAATGTTCAATATAGCGCTTTTCAGCATTTCCCATCCATAAAGAAATATGTGAATGCAAATTTTTTAAAAATATTACTTACTCGGAAAAAAAACAGTGTTGGGTTACAATCAAAGGAAGCTTTAGATTCTATTAATGGTAAGTCAGGTTATGTAACATGGGTTACAGGAGCTTTTATGATATGTGCAAAAAACATTTTTAATTCCGTTAATGGTTTCGATGATGATTATTTTATGTATTCAGAAGATGTTGACTTGTGTTACAGATTAAATAAATTGGGCTACAAACATTATTTAAATACAGATGCTGTAATATCCCATGGCATTGGTAAAAGTTTTGATCTTAATACTGAAAGAACTATGCAAATTTTGGCTTCTGAATTTTTGTTTGTTAGAAAAACCCGAGGAGCATTCTATTTTATTTTGATTTTTTTCATTTTAAAAATTAACTATTCTTCAGATTATATAATTGCCATGATAAGGAAAACAAAGTTGCCGCTAAATCAAATAATACAAAATAAATTAAGCAGTCAATATTTCTTTCCGATTTTGTTTTATTCATTTCGAAAAAATGCAGAACACAACTATTTTAAAGTATATTAAATGTTTAGAAAATTACGTGAACAGCTATATGTAAACAACCACTTTAAGTTGCCATTAAACGAGCTTATTACTCGCTTAAAAAGCATTAGAAATATTTCAGATGTATTGGCAATATGTCCGCAACCTACTGAAAATAGCTGGCGAGGAGTTTTAACCGCTACTACCGGTTTGTTTCCTGACTCAACACTTCAGATTCCTCAGTATTACTCGCACTCAGTTTATACTAATGTAGAATTGAAACAATTTGCAATAGAATTAAATCAATGTAAATTCCAGAAAATTGTTTTTAGTGGTTTCCCCTTTTATTTTCAATCCATAATTGAATACTTATGGGAGTTTGGCTTTCGCGAAACTCACGTAATCTATCATGGTTCTTTTTCCTCAAATAGAGAAGATGCCGTGACAACGAAAATGCTCTATACAATTTTAATGTTGGCAAGAAACGGTAAAATTAACCGTTTAGGGTTTGTCAAAAAAGGTATGAGTGAAACCATTGAACGGTTAACAGGTGTTAAAGCTACACACATTAGGCTTTTCACAAATGTTCCTCAAGGTATTAAACCCATTGCTTTTGATAATAATTGCACTAATATTGGTGTTTTCACTCATGACCAATATCGCAAAAATATTGATAACCAGATAGCGGCTGCGTTAATGGTGCAAAATGCTAATGTGCACACAAGGCGAAACTACGATTACGCATACACATTTTCTGAAAACAGATTGATTTATCACCCATATTTCAATAGTTATAACGAATTCTTATCTCTTTTAGCTGGTATGTCCGTAAATTTGTACATTTCATTTAGTGAATGCTTTGGCCAAGTAATAACCGAGAGTATGGCACTAGGTGTGCCATGTCTTGCTTCTGACAATAGTGGCATTTTTGATTTTGATCATGATTTAAAAAGTTTATTAGTAGTTAAGGAGTTTGATGATTCACATGCTATTTGTTGCCAAATTGAAAATTTGCTATCTGAAGCTACTTTTGATAAAGAAAGACTAAAATCATATGTAAAATTGTTGAACTCAAAAGCAAGAGAAAGTGTGTCCTCATTTCTAGATGATTAAAATTCTCTACATAATCCCCTCACTCCGAAAAGGTGGTGCCGAGCGTTTAGTAATCGACATTTGTAATCAGCTTTACTCAACTTCGAATGTGGAAATAAAACTAATTTGTTTTTCAGATAAAAATGAGTATCCCGATTTAGCTGTTGCTGATTTTATAAAAGTAATTCCATCATCTGTAAGTTTATCTTTTGCTGGGAAAAACAATTTGCAAATAAATGAACTACAAGAAGAGTTAAACTCATTTCAACCCGATATTATTCATTCTCATTTATTCGAAGCCGAAATAGTGTCTCGCTCGTGTTATTACCCCCAAGCAAAATGGTTTTCGCATTGTCACGACAACATGGTGCAATTTGAGAATTTATGTTTATCATCATTTACTAAAAAGACAAAGCTTACAAATTATTACGAAAAAAAATACTTATTTGATAAATATAAAATAAATGGCGGAACAAGTTTTATTGCAATCGGTAACGACACAAAAAACTACTTTAACAAAACTGCTAAACCCTATACAACAATAAAATTAGCCAATGCAATTGATTACAATAAATTTTATCGAATAAAACAAATTGAAGAGAAAAAACAAATTATTATTACAAATACGGGTTCATTTGTTAATAAAAAGAATCAAGCTTTTATACTAGAAATAGCAAATGTGCTTAAAACGAAAGGTGTTGATTTCAAAATTAATCTACTTGGTGATGGACCTAACCTAAATACATTAGTTAAAAAAACAAAAGGAAATAATCTAACAAATCAAATAATTTACCATGGCAAAGTAAATAATGTGCAGGAGTTTCTTTGGAATTCTGACATCTATTTACACACAGCCACTTATGAACCTTTAGGTTTAGTCCTAATCGAAGCCATGGCTTCTGGGCTCCCAGTTATCACTCTCGATGGCAAAGGCAATCGCGACCTAATCGAACCAGGCAAAAACGGTTATATGATTTACGAACAAAACGCCGAACTTTTTGCTCAAACAATTATTGATCTCTGGAACGACAAACAAAAATATCGTGAAATGTCTGAATACGCACAGGAATTTGCAAAACAGTATGATATTAAACCTTATGTGGAGAAGCTGCTGAGATTATATCAAAATGCTATCAACCTTAAAGAGTAAGTAGTATGTAGTCTCATCACCACCAAATGTGCTACCTACTATCCTCTTTCCTAAATTAATAAAGCAATATGATATTAAATCTTATGTTGAGAGCTTGTTTGACTTGTATCAAAAGTCTATTGATAATGCAAAAAACAGTTAATTTTTTAACTGAGAAATAAAACTTTATTTAGTTTTAAATATTACTATTAATAAATGAATAAAAGAAAAACTTTAATATTATTAACTAATTCATTTCCATATGGAAATGGTGAAGCGTTTCTGGAAAACGAAATTAATTATTTGGCTAATTCGTTTGAAAAAGTAATTATTATAACAAAAGAAACGAATAATCAAACCAAAAGACCTGTACTCGAAAATGTTTATGTTAATAGAGTAAGAGTTTCACATAGTTCATTATCAAAGTTTTTATCAATTATAAATATTTTCGATATCCAATTTATTAGGGAATTATTTAAAATATTAAACTCAAAAAGACTAAGTTCTAGATTAGGAGCACTAAAGGTTGCTCTTTTTTCTCTAAAAGCTGCTAAATGCACATTGAAAATTGTAAAAAGTACTGCTAAGCAGTATAAGATTGCATATAATCAAAACACGATTCTTTATTCTTATTGGTGGGATGATTTAGCTATTGCTGCTTCTTTGTTAAAGAAAAAGCATAAAGATATAATTAGCATTAGTCGGACACATAGAAAAGATTTATACATAGATGAAAATAAATATAACTATTTGCCGTATAGAAGTTTTACACTAAATCAAATAGATGAATTTTTTTCAATTTCTCAACAGGGTATTGATTATTTAATTAATAATTATCCAAGTTTTAAACATAAGTTTAAATTAGCAAGATTGGGTACTAGTTCATTAAAGAGAGATCTTTTTACTATTCAGAACAATAAAATTTCTATAGTTTCATGTTCTTTTGTTGTTGAAAGAAAAAGAGTGTATTCTATAGCAGAATCTTTATTATTAATGAATTCTAATATTGATATTAATTGGACGCATTTTGGAGGTGGCAAACAGTTTAGTTTTTTGAAAGAGTTTTGTGATGAAATAAATAACAAAAAGAAAAATATTAACATTACATTATTAGGTTCTGTTGAAAACAGAACTGTATTAGAGTATTATAAAAATAACAATGCAGATTTATTTATAATTGTTAGTGAATCAGAAGGCGTTCCAGTAACAATAATGGAAGCTTTTTCATGCGGGATACCTGCAATTGCTACAAATGTTGGCGGAGTGGCAGAAATTGTGAATGAGAAATGCGGATTTTTGTTAAAAAAAGATTGTACACCACAAGATATTGCGGATACGATAGTTAAATATATTATGCTTGCAGATAGTGAGCAAGCAGCTATGCATAAGGCAGCATACAATATGTGGAAAGTAAATTATAATGCAGAAATAAATTATCCCTGTTTTATTGAACAAATATTAAAAATATAGGTCGTTGTGAAAATACTTGATAAGGCTCTATTTAAATTTCGACGCAAATATTTTGCATTGAAATTAAAAAAACATATTATACATAAAGCACCAACTATAAAAGCATTTGAAGAAGTGCTTGGTCAGTATAAAAATGACAATTGCTTCGTCCATGGTGGATATAGGCAAATTGTGAAGTTTTTTGATTCAGGAGGGGGCATAGAGAATTTAATTGATATTTTAGACAATAACTTTAGTAATATTCTTTCGCCGGCCTATACTTTAAATTTTAAAAAGAATGGAGTTTTTCATTTAAAATACAGTAAACCAGACATTGGATATTTTGGGGTTGAATTTGCGAAACATGCCACTTTTCGCTCTCATGACCCAATAGGTTCTATTTGGTTTAGAGGGAATATTGATAAGAATCAACTTGACTTAAAAAGATCTTTTTTTGCAGATAATGGAATGTATGGAACAATTGCTAATGACAAATCTTTAACTTTGTGCATTGGCACGGATACGGTAAAACTTTCATTATTGCACTACCTAGAATATAAATTTAATTTACCATATCGTAAAGAAGTTATTTATGAAGGTGTAGCTTATTATGATGATGATGAATTTGAATTCGTGAAACAAAAAACTACAGAAAATATCGGAATTCTGCAAGTTGAACGTGAAAGGGTAGAATACGAAATGTTAAAGGAGGGTATTCTAAAGAGATACGACTTTGGTAACTTTGTACTTAGGATAAAAAACAATAAAGATTTTGCAGATTTTATAAAAACCAAAACAGATAAAGACCCTTATTATTTGTTCTTCGAAAAAAATAGTTGATGAAAACTAATAATACAGCAAAGGAAATACTACTTACTTTTGACTATGAGATGTTTCTTGGAAACAGAAGCGGCAGTGTCGACAAATGTTTAATTGACCCTACAGACAAGCTTCTAGGGGTATTGTCAAAACATAAAATAAAAGCGGTATTTTTTGTTGATACAACATATTTACTAAAGCTCGAAGAAGTCACGATAGAAAGTATTCAGGCTAAAAATGATTTTGACAAAATAATAAATCAATTACGAGATATTGCAGATCGTGGCCATTATTTATTTCATCATCTGCATCCTCACTGGCTAGATGCAAAATATCTAAAAGATATCAACCAATGGGATTTAAGCAATAATAAGAGATTCACCCTTGGATCTATTGAAGAATCAGCACGAGCAAAATTATTTGAATATTCTCACAATCTGCTAACTAAAATTGTCGAAAACACGAAAAAGACTAACGGTTATCGTTTTGGCGGACTATTTGTTGAACCTTTTTCATCTGTTAAGAAGTATTTCGAAAAATACAAAATTTTTAACGAATTTAGTGTTGTCCCGGGCGAAAAAAGAAATGGTAAAACACTTTATTATGATTTTACCAATAGTCCAAAGCAAAGATCTTACAAATTTGAGGATTCACCTGCCATAGAAAATAACCATGGACAGTTTCGTGAATATCCTATTTCAGTAATAAGAATTTATCGATTAAGAAAGTTATTCAATGGAATTTATTACCGGTTTAATAAGAATAAAGAAAACAATAAAATATATGGAGACGGGTCATCTGTAAGTGCCGAAATAAATTATCAAAAACAAAAAAGAAATCTTGCCGACTATTATTCAATGAAAATGCCATTGAGTGTTGAATTGTTAAATCCTGTTTTATTGCCATATCTGAAAAAAACAATCCAAAAACAAAATTATATTCACTTTTTATCTCATCCCAAATTACTTACTCCTGTAAGTTTAGATTGCCTTGATTTATTTCTTTCGCAAGTAAATGAAAGATATAATATCAGTTTCCCTAGTTTTACTATCGGGGAATAATATAATTATGAAGAAAGTCCTTATTTTAGCCTATTTCTATCCTCCATGTAATCTCACAGCTGCTAGGCGTGCCGAAGCTTTTGCTGTTTATTTAAATAAATTCGGTTATTATCCTATTGTAGTTACAAGAGCATGGTTAAAAGAAATAAATAGTCCGGCTGACGTTCTAAAAAGCTCTGGAGACAAACTCAGAATTGTAAAAAACGATGATTACGAAGTACATTATTTACCGTATAAGTCGTCTTTTAGAGACATGCTCTTTATTAGGTTTGGAAAGACTAAACTTAAGTTTTTAAGTAAAATTTTAACAATTATAGGTCTTATCGGGCAGAACTACTGTAATTTATTTATTCCATACCGTAATTTGTATAAGCATAGTTTAAAATTAATAAAATCAGAGTTAATCGACTATGCTGTGATAACAGCCAATCCTTTCGAAATATTTAAATTCGGGTATTTATTAAACAAAAAAACAGAAATAAAATGGATTGCTGATTACAGAGATGATTGGAATACCTCTGAGTTGGATGGTTATTTAAGTAAAAATAGAGTTCTTAAATTTATTGAAAGGAATGCAGAAAAGAAATGGATAAAAAGCGCTACGCTGTTTACTACAATTTCACCATATTATTTAGATAAGATTTCTCAGTTTACAGGGAAAAAAGGTGTTTTATTACTGAATGGGCACAATAATAACATTTATAATGAGCCAATAAAAGATATTGAATATTATCCAGAATTCACAATAGTTTATAATGGGACACTTTATGCAAGTCAAGAAATAGAAATATTTTTGGAAGGATTTAAAGCAGCATTGTTTAAAATGGAAGGTAAAGGTCTTAAAATTCTTTTTCCTGGTCTTGCTTTTGATAAGCAGCAAGCATCACGTGTTAGTGTCTTGTTAAAAGGGTTTGAAAATAATTATACTATTTTTGAAAGATTACCATTTAAGGAAGTATTAAAAATTCAGACAAAATCGCATTTAATGTTAATGCTTCCTCACAAATCCATAAAAGGAATTCCTTCATCAAAGCTTTATGAGTATATCGGATTGGGAAAACACATTGCCACTTGTCCTGGAGATGATGATATTATTGAAGAAACCATTAAGGAGTATGGCATGGGTTATGTTTTACAAAGCAAAGCAGAGGTTTGTGATTTCTTAATATATTGCTTAGATAATAAAGACAAATTTGAGATTTCACATTTATCCGTTGAGCAAAAAGAAAAAATATCTTTGTATTCAAGGAAAAGTCAGGTGTTAAAGTTAGCAACGGAACTAAATAATTTATAACATGAAAATATTAAGTATTATTGGTGCTAGACCTCAATTTATTAAAGCAGCTATTGTTAGTTCTGCATTGATCGAACAAGGGATTGATGAAGTATTGGTAAATACTGGTCAACATTATGATTATAATATGAGTGGTCAATTTTTGGATAACTTAAATATGAAATTGCCTGATTATAATTTAAATGTTGGTTCTGGAACTCATGGTAAAATGACAGCTGCAGTGCTTGTAGGTTGCGAAAATATTATCCTTAAGGAAAACCCAGATTATGTAATTGTATATGGAGATACAAATAGCACTTTGGCAGGAGCATTGGCAGCTGCAAAATTAAAAGTGCCTGTTGCACATATTGAAGCTGGTATAAGAATGCACCCAAAAACAATGCCTGAAGAAATAAACAGAGTAATAGTTGATAGAATTTCTACTAAGTTGTTTTGTCCAACTAAACTTTCAATTGATAATCTTAAATTAGAGAATATTAAAGAAGGTGTTATTTTAGCAGGTGATGTAATGTATGATATCTTTATTAAAATGCAAAAAGAATTTGATTTTGAAATAAAAAAACAAATAAAAATTAAAGATAAATATATCTTAGCAACTTTACATCGCGATTACAATGTTGATGATCCTGCAAAACTTGAGAAAATATTTATTCAATTGAACGAGATTGCAAATAGTTATTCTGTTGTTTTTCCTTTACATCCGAGAACAATGAAAATGATCAAGCAATATTCATTAGAAAAATATCTTGATAAATTAGTAATTACAGAACCACTTTCTTATAGTTCATTAATGGGCCTATTATTGGATTGTGAATTTATTATTACAGATAGTGGAGGTTTACAAAAGGAAAGTTATTTTGCCGAAAAACGCGCAATTGTTGTAATGCCCGATACAGGATGGCAAGAATTGATTGACAATAACATTAATCTGCTAGCAGATGAAAACAATATTTGTGATAAAGTCAATGGAATTTTAACTCCAGCGACATTTACTAAATATATCTATGGTAAAGGAAATGCCGCTCAAATTATTGCTAGTGCTTTAAAAAATGCATGATTCAGAAGAAAATTATTACGTTTTTACTAAAGAATCTTATTTAACCTCATCAAAAACGATAATCTTAAACAATCCCACATATCTAATATAGAAGAATCCTTCCTCAAACTTGCAAATAGTCGATTTCTTGTAAATTCTACTGTGAACCTCAAACAGTTTACTGTTTACAGATTACAGAAGGTGGCTGAGCATGAGGTTGGTGAGTAATCCGAACCATCGAAGCCACCAATTCCCAATTAAGGTTCCTGAGCGGAGTCGAAGGACCGATTCCCTTTCTTTCCTTTTTCCAGCAACACAAACAAGCCCGCCACAAAAAACGGCAACATAGGAATCTTATACCTAACTAATGCCCCAAAATTTGCCGTTGCTAATCCAACCCCAAAGCTAAATATTATCACAAAGCTAAAAGCAAAAATTAACATTGGGTCTTTTAATATATTTCTCCCGAATTGAATAAATCCTGTTTTGAATATACAGTAAATTATCATTGACATTAAAAACAAGCTTTCTAAAGCTGCCAGTAAAACAAACGGGGTTTTTGCTTCCCAGATAAACGGTCTAAATATCCCAGAAATAATTGCAATTGGAGCTTTTCTCAAGACACCCATTGGTGTTGCCTCAAACTTGCCAATGTCATAATAGTTTTCACCGTATTGTTCCGATCTTTGTAAATCTTCTTGAATAACCTGAGCTTGTTGTAGTGATTTGTCAACATCCCCGTAATTCCCCATAGAACCAGCAACACTGCTCATTACAATAGAAAAAACACCGAAAAAACCAACTACAAGTAATGGTGCCACAATAAATTTAATAAATCCTGATTTAATTTTTCTTAATTGATTAAATAAAAGCCATATTAAAATTCCTGGAATCAATGCAATAAAAATATAAGACTTAATATTAATAATTAAAAAGGATGCTAATACAATTGCAAGCAGATATTTAAGTTTAAATTTATGCAATATTGCAAAATTGTAAAAACTATAGACAAACCATCCAAGAGCCGAAATTGTTAATGTATCCTTTAAAATACCGCTGCTCCAAAACAAAATCGAGGGGAAATACAATATTGCAATTGCAAATTTCTTTTCCATTCCCGGATAAATTCTACAAAAGACAATATAAAGCTTCCATAAACCACTAAATCCAATCATTGCGGTTATAACTGTACTTAAAATAAAACTTTTATATGTTAAAATCATAAATGGAGCCAAGAGTCGTGAAACAATAATCGCATTTGGATCTCTCCACATATACCAAGCTGGGTATCCAGTTGCTTGGTTAAAATATGACCAATACTCTTTCTGATTACCATTAATCATAATATCAAAATAATGAGATGAGTTATCAAAAAGCATTCTGTTCAGTCGATTAATATATTTGAAGTACTCGAAGGTATCTCCAGGATAAAAAGACATTGTAATAACTGCAAAAGTAATTCCAGCTAAAACTTTGACTAATAAAACATTTGGTAAATATTTATAAAAAGGCTCTGCCTTTGCTCGGCGGTTAGCAAAAGATTTACCATACAGATAAGCCCCTAACAGTATTACAATAATGAAGATTATATCAAAAATTGAAACATTAATTGCTGGATCATACCAATGCTGATAAATAACCATCTGTTGACTTTTTTACAAAACTAAGAAATTTCTTATTATAAAAAACATAAACCTTTGATACACGAATTACACGAAACATAAAAAACAAACATAAAATTAGTGTCAATTAGTGAAATTAGTGGACAAAGTAAACGAGGAGTGAGCGACTTGTGCTGAGCGGAGCCGAAGCAACGCGCACGTCGAGTTAAATAATAAATAATTAGTGCAATTAGTGTAAAAAAAACAACCGGTATTTAATTAATGCGTTTATTAATTAAATTTTAAACCATTACAATTTTCTTTATATTTGTAAATAACAATATTTAAAAATGAGAAAACAACTCCTTTTATATTTTATATTATTTTCCTCATTTGGATTCTTATCGGCTCAGATTCCACTAGATGATTTAAATGCTTGGTACATTGGTGATAGTGTTATTATAACTTCAGGTGCGGTTTCTCAATTATACGATTTGAGTACAAATGGTTATCATCTTACTCATGGGACAGCTATAAATCGTCCGCTACAGATTACAAATGCAATAAATAATCACTCTATTATCAGGTTTGACGGATCAAATGACAATCTTTTTCGGGATTTAGGACAAACATTCTCTCAGCCAATTACAGTATTTATTGTTTGGAAAAATTCTAAAGTAACAGGCACAAGTCCTCCATTATATTTTATTGATGGAACAAACTTTATACGTATAAGATCACAATTAGGAGGTAGAGTGTCACTTGATGCGGGAGCCTCTCAAATCAATTATGTTAAAGATCAGGCATTTTCAGACTTTATTGTTACTTCAGGATTATTTAATACTACCGATTCAAAATTATATGAAAACGGCATTTTGCAACAAAGTGGAGTATTAACAAATATGGGTTACTCAAGAATTACCCTTGGTTTTGGTGGCAGTTGGTATTTTGGGGGCGATATTGCTGAAGTAATTGTTTATAGCACTGCCATGTCAGATGAAGATAGACAATCTGTAGAAAACTATCTGATGGACAAGTACACACCAAGTTTTGATTTAGGTCCTGATATTGTTGTTGATTACGGATTTTGTGATACATTATTGACTGTAAATTCTGAATTTTTAAATATATTATGGTCTACTGGAGAAACAAATGATAGCATATATGTTAATTCTACTGCTACATACTTTGTCCAAGCTAATGATATTTTTGGTAGACTACATTTCGATACTATTAATGTTGTTTTTCCAGAAATAGGTTTTTCTAATTCAACAATTTGTTTAGGTGATTCTATATTATATAACCCAGATTTAACTGGTTCTTATTCTTATTTATGGTCAGATTTAACAACAGATGCCTCAAAATATTTTAAAGATGAAGGAGATTATTGGTTGAGAATTGAAGATGATAATTCCTGTTTTGATACAGTTTTTTTCTCGGTTGATGTTGACAGTTTTAAAAATAAAATTTGGCTTGGAAATGATACTTCTTTATGTTCAGGAAATACAATCCAGCTTATAAATGGTGAAGAACAATGTTCTTCTCATCTTTGGTCTCCTGGTGGTAATACAGCACCTGTCCAAACAGTAAGTTCTACAGGTTGGCAAAAACTTGAAGTTGCAAACTCTTTTGGATGTACTGTAGTAGATTCTATTTATGTGACAATAATTGGCACTGCTCCTATTCCAGACTATACTATCGAGAATCTTTGTTTTGGAGATACGACACAATTTATTGACAACTCGACTCCTTCCGTAGATATTTCTTCTTGGAAATGGATAATAAATGAAAACGATACTCTCTATACTCAAAATGCAGAATGGTTATTTGAAACTACAGGGCTCCAACAAATTGAGCTTATTGTAGCATCTTTCTCAGGATGTTTTAATTCTATTTCGTTTGAAATTGAAATTCTTGAAATCCCTACAGTATCATATACGCATTTACCTGCTTGCTCTGGCACAGAACTTATTTTTAATCCTATTGTTGATATTCCTACAGGTCTTTCAATTAATAATTATAATTGGTATATTGATGGAATACCAGTATCAAATAATGAAGTATTATCTTATACATTTAGTAATTCTAATTTTTATTTAGTAGGATTACAAGTTGCTGCTGATAATGGGTGTTATGGCGTTTATAAAGAGAACATTTCTGTGGAAGAACAATATGAGATTCCTGATTTTGTAAGTCTTGTTTCTCCTGCTAATGATTATTGTTTAAGTGATTCAGTCATTAGTTTTCAATGGAATTATGATACTAATGCGATTTATTACGAATTATTATTAGCAAGTGATTCTCTTTTTATGAATACTTTTTTTTCAATACAAAATTTAGAATTTAATAATTATAGCTATAATAATATTTCACTTTTTGACACAATATTTTGGAAAGTCAATGCTTTTAATCCTTGTCTAGAAACATTTACTTCTGAAACACGTACGGTTAAATACTTTTCACCTAAAAATATTGATTCATTGCTTATTTGGCTCCCTGCACACAGTAATACAAATAATGCAAATAATGTATCATCTTGGCTTGATTTAAGTTCTAATTCTTTTGAACTTGGTCAAACTGACATAAATAAACAACCAACTCTAATTGATAGTGTATTTAATAATTTACCAATAGTGAGCTTTGATGGAATTAATGACAATTTATTCTTAGATTTAATTGATTCTCGTACAACGCCTATTTCAATATTTATTTTGTGGAAGAATACAAAAAATTCAGGAACAAGTCCTCCTATATATTGTAATCATGGTGCTGATATTTTGAGATTGAGATCACAATTAGGAGGCAGTCTTTCTATTGATGCAAATACTTCTTCTGTTGTATATAGCAAAGATCAACTTTTCTCAAACTTTATTATCACAACTGGTTATTTTGATGAAGCAAATTCTAAAATTTGGGAAAATGGAACATTTAAATCATCAGGATCGCTAACAAATGTTAATTTATCAAATATAAATGTTGGTTATGCTGGTAGTTGGCATTTTGGTGGCGACATTGCTGAAATCATCTTTTACGATACTGTTCTTAACGATACAGACCGTCAAATGGTAGAGCGTTATCTACACGATAAATACTCCCCTCCTGTAAATCTCAGTTTTGATATTAGATCGATAAGTTTTTGCGACACAGCTATTACAACAGCTTACAAACCTTGGTTTACGGCTTATGAGTGGAGTACTGGCGAAACAGACAGTATTATTCATGTAAATAGACCGGGTTTATATTCGGTAACGGTAACGGATATTTTTGGTTTTGAGAGCAGC
>JAQUBO010000239.1 GCA_028686735.1 Bacteroidales bacterium | reverse complement strand
CAAACATTTATTATGATTTCAACATCAAAGGACACTCCAGCTGGGATGCGTTCGGTTTGGCGGATTCCACCTTTTACAGTAACACCTTTATACCTATCAATTGTATTTTCATACTTGTTTTCAGTGAACGGCATATCTAAATTATTTGCATTTTTAAGTAAGGTAATTGATTTAGAAGTTAGATATGAATCTCTAAAAATAATTTTAGATGCTTGAGAATTTTCCTTGCCTTCAATGAAGCCAAAAACCGAATTAATATCAATATCTTTACCCAAATCCTTACCTTGAATTTGTTCAAGTAGTCCCCTTAACTTACCTTTCAATGAACTTCCAGGAATGTAAGGTTGACCATTCTTTGTTGATAATTTAATAACGGGATTATCTATTCCTCCAATCTCGACATTATCCTTACTACCACCTATGTGAAGTCCAGTTATTAATTCAACATTTGTAGTTATTCTAATTTTCTTTATTAACTTTTTCATAATCTTCTTCTTATAAAATTTATAATTTATTTTCTTCAGACGCTTTATGATAAGCAACTATTGCTTCAAAGATTTTAATAAAATTCTCAAATTCATTTTTTGTTTTTACTTTATCAATAGCATCAATTATTACATTATAAAAATCTTTAATTTTTGGATTTTGACCAGAGGCTCTTCCAACAGCATATGCTAACTTCGGTTTAAGTAAAACAAAATCTGTTTCATTATAACCAGACATTTGTTGACGCTTTACTTCTCCAAAAAACTTTCTTAATTGAGAAGTAGTTAGTTTTGCTCTTATTGTTTTACCGCCATCTTTATCATCAGTTCCTAAATGATTTCCAAATTCCATAGCAAAATCAACTGTAACGTTTGTTACCTTTTCTTTGATTTCATTTTGAGGAATTAATTTTGTCCAATTTCCCATAACATTATTTTTTAAGTTTATAATTCATTTTTGTTTTATCTATTTCGTTAATAAGCTCTTGTTCGGTAGGTATATACAGTTTGTACTTGGTAGCAAACAAGTTTTTGCTTTCGTTTAAAACTGAGTATCTAACTATGGTTTCATCTTTCTCAGTGGCCAGAATAATTCCAATGCTTGGATTATCACTTTCAAGTTTAATATTTTCTTCGTAATATCTTACATACATATCAATCTGACCTATATCTCCATGTTCTAATTCTCTGGTCTTTAAATCAATAAGTACAAAACATTTTAAAAGGTAGTTATAAAAAACTAGGTCAATAGCAAATTCTTTGGTTTCAGTTCTTATTCGTTTTTGACGTGCTACAAAGGCAAAACCTTTCCCCATCTCTAATAAAAAATCGCTCAAATGATCTAAAATTGCTTGTTCAAGTTCTGATTCCAAATAATTGGTTTGATTTTTCAATTGCAAAAACTCAAGAACCATAGGGTCTTTCAGGATATCTTCTGGTATTAGTGTTTTTGTTTTTTCCTTGGCTTCGGCTTTAACAAGATTTTTATTCTGTGATGAAAGTAAGCGCTCATAATAAAGCGAATTTACTTGTCTTTGCAATGCCCGTGTACCCCAATTATTTATGCTAGCTTCTAGTATATAAAACTTTCTGATTTCAGGATTTTCAATTTTTAGCAAAATACGATGATGTGTCCAATTCAGATTTGTCTGTAATATTTCATATAATGGATGCTTTTGATTTTTGATTAACAATACAAATTTTTCAATTGAAAACTCATTATCAGATTCTCCACTCACTGCGTGGAGAATAGTAGAAATATTGGGATTTAATTCTCCACTCACTGCGTGAGGAATTGGATATTGCAAGTAAAACTGTCTGAAATACCATAAATTGGTACTTGAATATCCAGTTCCAAATTCTTGAGTAAGATTTTCAGACAAAAACTGAATTAGCTTTTTACCATATTCAGCAGTGTTGTCGCCACCTTGTTCATAAACAACTATTCGTAATCCAACTATCCAATTTGAAATAATTTGAGCATAGTTAACCCTACTTGACACATATTTACGAGTATCAAGTATAATAGTGCGAATATCCCTAAGTATATATTGGGTATCCATAACTTTAATTCTCCTTTTTACTTCTTAATTCCAATTCAGCCCAGCGAGCTGCTAAAGCAGTTATTTCTAAGCATCTATCATTATACATATTTGGCTGTAAAGTTTTACAGAAATCTTGAACTTCTTTTGACTTATTCTCCATAAACCTCTTTAAATAATATGCAGCATTCCAATGATAACTCAAATCTGGTACATATACATTTCCATTAGAATTTAGTTTGCCATCGTTTCTTAAATTTTTTGCTCTAATCGAATCAAAAAGCATAATCCTGTGAAGAATGCCTCTTGATAAATCATAATTTTCTATGAAGTATAAAAATTCATTTTTTTTGCTTTTAACTTTTTCAAATTCATTTTCCCATGAAATGGAAGTTCCTAAAAAATTAATTGCATTCTTTTTTGCTATAACATTATTAATTTTATCCTCACCGTATTTTTTTGCGTCATTCTCAGCTTTTCCAGCCAATTCGGCAGCTTTTGCAATAGGAAATTTATTACCTGTCAAAACTATTCCGGCTGAAATAGAAATATCTTCTCTACCAACATACTTTTTAAACTCTGTTCTAATATCTTCGGCAAAAGCAAGTAACTCCACCCATCGTCCAACAGCAAAAACATCGTCTCCACCAGAATATAGGATATTTACATTATCAGCATATTTCTCACGAATGGTATTTAGGTAACCACTAAAAAACCAGTCAAGATGATTCGATAATGTTGCATAGGATGAAAAACTTCTCATTTTTTCTGGAATTCCATTGATAAAGATTTCACCCAATCCATCCACATCCATTCTTAAAAACCCAAAATAGGTTTCCGTTTTTTCATCCTTTACATTTTTTCTAGTTAATTCTTCAAAAGTTCTATCACGATTATCATTGTAGGCTGCTTGCTTATTTCCTCCATAAAATTGGAATCCATAACTAACCGATTTTCCTTTTAAATTATTAATTGCAAGGAAATCAGTATTATTAATTCTCTTTACTCGGTTAACATCAGCCGAAGAGATTTTTCTAAAATCTGTTTCATCCTTAGTTAATTCTTTCTTATTAAATAAATAATTGGCAACACTAAAAATTTTTGTTTCAGATAATCGATTTGAAAAATATTTCGAATCTTCTCCATCTTCTTTAAAAGTAATATTATAATCTGCACTTTTAAGAGATTTACCAAGCTTAATTTGACTCATAACTGACGGGCTTACGATAGTGTCTTTTGTTATTTTCACTCCGCTACCTTTTTGCATTTCTTCTCCCGTAACGGCACATACATCAACTTCTCCACCGCTTTCCTTGACATTAAAAAATTCGCCAAAATTAGTGAGTAACAAACTTTTGAACCTATTATTCTTCTTTTCTGTCAGTTTATCTGCCAGTACTTTCCATAATTGACCTAATGATTGCTCATTATTGTTTTCAGTGGTTATAATTTTATTTTCAGTAGTAGAATATGCAAATGGCACATTATCAATGTTAAGTATAAGTTTTCCATGATGCTCTTGCCAAAGTTCTTTTTCAAATTCCTTAGTCAATTCATCAATTGCCTTTTGAACTTTTTTAGTATTTGGAAGAAGCATATAAAACTTACCGCCTGATGAATATACAACATGTGCAATGGTTGCTTGAATATCAGGATGTGAAATAATTCTTTGGATAACAGAATCTATTAGTAGTTGCAAATAAAACGAACGCCCTTTTAAACTTGTGGCTGCCTTACGAGAAGCAATATTGTAAATAAATTTTTGAATCCCCGATAAATCACCTCCAACCAATAAAACAGGATAATGCCCATCTTCTAGTTTTATTCTATTTGCTACATTATTATACGTGAATGCACTTGGATTTATTTCTTTATAAGAATACAAACAATCAGTAAATGCAGCTGTGGTTTTTAAATGGTCAAATAAACTCACATGATCCATATCCATTGTATTTGCAGGAATACACCATGTATATTTCTTCAATAAATATATCAAACTTTCAAAAAATCCATCAAAACTATCCGTTGGGAGCTTTTGAAAATCTAACATAAAATTTGACCAAAGTTTATTGTATTCCGATTGATTAATTTCATCTTCCTTGGCTTGAATTTCTTTAGGGAATAAGTCTTTCGATAAATCCATTGGTTTTAACCCAAAACCATACTTGCCTTTACCATTATTGATTTTATTAAAAATAGAATAAAGTGGAATGTCTTTATATCTGGTCTTTCCCCATTTAACTTCCATTTCTTCTTTTTCAAAACTTGTACCTTTATTCCTATCAATTCCAGCACTCCACCAGTCAGCTAGTGAAACAATAGCTTGCAATTCTGTTTTTGGTTTATGATGATTACAGGCGAGATTAACTATATTATCTTGATCAGATTCATCAAAGATGTTTTTTTTGTAATTTGGGATTTGTAGTAATAAGTCTTTGACTTTTTCAAAAAACTCGTTTGTCCAAATCACATGTTGATAGCCAAAACAATCAGTATCTTTTATTGGACAAATATCCTCTGCTATAGTTTTTGAAAAATTTGAAAGGCTATTGTATTTATCAGAAAATCCCTCATCCGCCCTCTGATAAAACTTCCCAATATCATGCAGCATTGCTGCTAAATATATTTTTCTTCGCATATCATTATTTTTATTCTCCATTGCTTAATCATTTTTACTTTTAGATTTTACTGTTCCAAAACCAATGCTAACACCTTTTCCTAATCCTAAATAGTTGGGTAATAAAACATTAGTTTTAAATTCTGCATTTATTGTGTGCATTTTAACTCCTTTAAAATTTCGAGCATATTCTTTATTAATATTGGTTATTTGCACTTTAACTTCTTTGT
>JAQUBO010000053.1 GCA_028686735.1 Bacteroidales bacterium | reverse complement strand
TTTAGAACAGATGCGTTTGTATTTGGAGAGGCACAAGGTCGCGTGGTTGTATCGGTTGAAACAGAAAAAGAATCCGATTTTATTGACTTTATGCTAGCAAACAAATTCCCATTCTACTCTTTAGGACACGTTACCAAAGGTGAACTTAGAATTGATGACAAATCTTTTGGATTTATTACAGACGAAAAACAAAAATACGACACTGCAATCGAAAAAATCATGGAAGCATAATCTTACTTTAATATGATATCTATAAACAATTTGTGTGTACGGTTTGGAGGGTTTGAGTTGTTTGCGAATCTTGGATTTATGATTAATTCACGAGATCGTATTGGGTTAGTTGGGAAAAACGGTGCTGGAAAATCTACACTTTTAAAAATTATTTGTGGCGAAATAAATCCAAACGAAGGCAGTATTACAGGAAGCTCCGAAATTCAAATTGGATACTTACCTCAGCAAATGAACGTAAGCAGCGAAAATATTTCGGTTCTCGAAGATGCAAAATTAGCTTTTAAGGATATAACTATCCTTGAAACAAAATTAGAAAAAGTAAATCACCAGTTATCGGTTTTAACAAATTATGAGAGCGAAGAGTATCTTGAATTAATTCAACAAATCAGTACTTTAAACGAACGACTTGCTATTTTTGGTACCGATAATATTATTTCTGAAACTGAGAAAGTTTTAAAAGGTTTAGGTTTCCTACAATCAGACTTTGAGCGTAAAGTAACTGAGTTTAGTGGAGGTTGGCGAATGCGAATAGAACTTGCCAAAATATTATTGCAAAACCCCGAAATCATTTTACTTGATGAGCCCACCAATCATCTCGATATTGAAGCAATTCAATGGCTAGAAGAGTTTTTATCGCAATACAAAGGAGCCGTATTATTAATTTCTCACGATAGAGCATTTCTTGACAATGTTACTAATCGAACCCTTGAGATAAACGCTGGAACCCTCTACGATTATAAAGTACCATACTCAAAATTTAAAGTACTTCAACAAGAACGAATTCAGCAACAGCTTGCTGCATACGAAAACCAACAAAAAATTATTAACGACTCAGAAAAATTCATTGAACGATTTCGCTATAAAGCCACAAAGGCTAATCAAGTTCAATCTCGAATAAAGCAATTAGGGAAATTAGATTTAGTCGAAATTGATGATCTTGATAATGCCGCAATAAACATAAAGTTTCCGTCTGCTCCACGTGCGGGAGATATTGTTGTTGAAACTAAAGAACTATCAAAATCTTATGGAAAGCATACAGTTTTAAATAAAATTGATTTTGTAATAGAAAGAGGCGAAAAAGTAGCATTTGTTGGCAGAAATGGTGAAGGAAAAACAACATTATCAAGGATTTTTGTTGGTGATTTACCTTATGACGAGGGGGTTTTAAAAATTGGACATAATGTAAAAATTGGATATTTTGCTCAAAACCAAGATGAGTTATTAGATCCTAATTTAACAGTTTTTGAAACCCTTGATAAGGTTGCCGTTGGAGATATTAGAACTAAAATAAGAGATATTTTAGGCTCATTTTTATTTTCGGGCGAAGATATTGACAAGAAGGTCAAAGTTCTCTCAGGTGGTGAACATTCACGTTTGTCTCTTGCAAAACTATTACTTGAGCCATACAACTTGTTAGTTTTAGATGAGCCAACAAACCACTTAGACATCAGATCGAAAGATCTTTTAAAACAAGCTCTTCTTAAATATAATGGTACACTCATTCTTGTATCACACGACAGATATTTTCTTGACGGTTTAATTGATAAAGTTTATGAGTTTCGCAATAAAAAAATTAAACAACATATTGGTGGAATTTATGATTTTATTAGACGCAGAAAAATAGAAGACATTCAAGATATAGAAGTTAAAGAGAAACAATTAAAACAAAACTCTAACAAAAACATATCGAACAATAAACAACTATATCTTGAACGCAAGGAGTTGGACAAAAAACGCCGCTCATTAGAAAAAGCCGTTAAGAAACACGAACAACAAATCGAAAAGTTTGAAACTGAAATAGATGGCCTTAACAAATTGCTTTCAGCCCCCGATAAACACGATGAAAAAAAACTTGCAACTACATATCAAATGTTTACAAAAATTAATACACAACTTGAAAAAGAGATGTTAGCATGGGAAAAAGCTGCATTAGATTTAGAACAATTTATAAACCAATTAGATAATGATTTGTAAATATTATATAATTTAAATTATTATCGCAACAAGCTAATAAAAGAAAGTTTTAAGTCAATCGGTCATAAGGAAGAAATTATTTTTTATATTTGTAGCTAAAACAATAAACAATGGATAAAGTCAAATTAGAGGTTCTCGGTCTATCATACAGCCAAACTCAGGCCGGTGCTTATGCTTTAATATTATCGGTTGAAAATAGTGAGCAAAGAATCCCCATTATTATTGGTGGTTTCGAAGCACAGTCAATAGCTATTCATCTCGAAAAATTAAAACCGCCTAGACCCCTTACTCACGACCTTTTTCATACCCTAGCCAATACTTACAAATTAAAACTACGAGAAGTTTTTATCTACAAACTTGAAGAGGGCGTTTTTTATGCAAAATTATACTTTGAAGAAAATGGACAAACATCAGTAATCGATTCACGAACATCTGATGCAGTTGCACTAGCCTTAAGATTTAATTGCCCAATTTATACCACCGAGAACATTGTTGAAAAAGCAGGCATAGTTCTTAATGTTACCGAAGAGTCGGAAAGGGAACAAAATCTAAGTAAAGACTCCAAAAGCGAGTTAAGAGATTTCTTAAAATACTCTATCGCCGAGTTGGAAGCTCTAATGCAGGAGGCTATAAATAACGAAGACTACGAGAAAGCATCAATAATAAGAGACGAAATTAATAAAAGAAGTAATGAATAAATATTATCGTACAGTTTTAACTTTATTACTGGTTATCGTTGCACTATTTAGCAGTGGTGCAGAAAATGATTTCACCCTTATAGGAAAGTGGACAAATAATAAAGACGGAGCAAACAAACTTGTTTATAATTTTAGCGAAAACAATCTACTACAAATTGATTTTGGGCAATCAAGCGAAACGGTTTACTATCAGATGAAAGATAGCAGCATAATAGTCAATCGCCATATCCTTAATAATTTTAAAAAGATAGACTCCGTTGGTTTCCTAAATAATGACAATAATAGTTTAATCTTATTTCAAGGAACTAATATATTTAAACACAAGGGCATAATTGACAGCACAGAAATTGCTGGATTTGAAACCCTAGGGTTAAGTGTAATTTCGTCTGACACGATAAAAATTAGCACTGAAACAGGAGAGTTAGAATTATATCGACCCAACTCTACATCAACTGTAAACAAAACATTAAAGCCACAAGCAGGATTTACTATTATGTCTCTATTGCGCGGGCTATTAGGAATGCTTGCATTAATATTTATTGCATGGATATTTAGCACAGATAGAAAAAAAGTATCGTGGAGAGTGGTAATTATAGGACTATCGACGCAAGCCATTTTAGCAATAGGGGTTTTAAAAATCCCATTTATAAAAGCAATATTCGAATTTGTAGGACAAATATTTGTTAAAATTTTAGCATTCTCGAGCGAAGGTGCTGAATTTTTGCTTGGAGGTCTTATGGATGTTAATACTTACGGATATATTTTTGCTTTTCAGATTTTACCTACTATTGTATTTTTCTCAGCCCTTACAAGCGTATTGTTTTATCTCGGGATTATACAAAAAGTAGTTCATGGACTTGCGTGGATAATGAGTAGAGCCATGAAGATTAGTGGTGCAGAGAGTTTATCTGTTGCTGGAAATATTTTTCTTGGACAAACAGAGTCTCCACTAATGATAAAAGCCTATCTCTCCAAAATGAATAAATCAGAAATTTTACTTGTGATGATTGGTGGTATGGCGACAGTTGCTGGAGGAGTTTTAGCAGCATACATAGGTTTTTTAGGTGGTAATGACCCTGTACTTCGTCTCGAATTTGCTAAACATTTATTGGCTGCATCGGTAATGGCAGCCCCTGGGGCGGTGGTAGTTTCTAAAATATTATGTCCACAAACAGAGCCTGTAAATAAAGATGTAGAAGTATCTAAGGATAAGGCAGGAGCAAATTTTCTAGATGCAATAGCAAATGGAACCACCGAAGGTTTAAAATTAGCAGTTAATGTGGCAGCAATGCTTTTAGTATTTGTTGCATTTATTGCAATGTTTAATTTTATTGTTGGGAAAATAGGACTTTGGACACACTTAAACCCCATTATTGCTGATTTTACTAATGGACAGTATGACGGTCTATCGCTTGAGTTTATTCTTGGTTACGCTTTTGCACCATTAATGTGGTTAATCGGTGTAGGTGCCGAAGACATTACTTTTGTAGGACGTTTACTTGGCGAAAAACTTATCATGAGCGAATTTATTGGATATATGAGCCTTGCAGAATTAAAAAGTAGCGGAATTTTTAGCGAGCAAAAATCCATAATAATGGCAACATATATGTTATGTGGTTTTGCAAACTTTGCGTCAATTGGGATACAGATTGGTGGAATTGGATCCCTAGCTCCAAACCAAAGAACTCAGCTATCTAAGTTTGGCATTAAAGCCCTAATAGGAGGAACACTTGCTTCGTTATTATCTGCAACAATGGTGGGAATAATAATGGGATAAAATAAATAATATGCAACAATATCTAGATTTATTAAAACAGGTAAAGAATAATGGAGTACAAAAAACTGACAGAACTGGTACTGGAACGATAAGCGTTTTTGGTCATCAAATGAGATTTGATTTATCTGAAGGTTTTCCATGTATAACTACAAAAAAAGTACATCTACGCTCTATCATACATGAGTTACTTTGGTTTTTACAAGGAGATACAAATATAAAATACTTAAAAGAAAACGGAGTCAAAATTTGGGACGAATGGGCAGATGAAAATGGGGATCTTGGTCATATTTATGGATATCAATGGCGATCGTGGCCATGTGGAGATGGAAAAAGCATTGATCAAATTACAAACCTAATTGACAGTCTAAAAAATAAACCAGATTCCAGACGACATATTGTTAGTGCATGGAATGTTGCAGATATAGACACAATGGCTCTTCCGCCTTGTCATACATTATTTCAGTTTTACGTTGCCGATAATAAACTCTCGTGCCAACTTTACCAGAGAAGTGCCGACCTTTTTCTCGGTGTACCATTTAATATTGCATCTTATGCTTTACTCACATTAATGGTAGCCCAAGTAACAGGATATGAACCAGGAGAATTTATTCATACTTTTGGTGATGCTCATATTTATCTAAACCACCTAGAGCAGGTTAAACTTCAATTAAGTCGGGACATTCGACCACTTCCAACAATGAGAATCAATCCAAATATTAAAAACATATTTAGTTTTAAATATGAAGATTTTGAATTAATAAATTATAATCCACATCCACATATAAAAGGAGTAGTAGCAGTTTAAAAAAAAATTATGGACATTACAATAATAGTAGCGATTGCCGAAAACAACGCAATTGGAAAAAATAACGATTTATTATGGCACATATCAGGTGATTTAAAAAGATTTAAAGAAATCACAACTGGTCATACAATTATTATGGGTAGAAAAACGTATTTATCTTTACCAAAGCGACCACTCCCAAACAGACGAAGCATAGTTATTTCTGACATTGCTAACGAATGCATCCCAAACGTTGATGTAGTTGATAGCATCGAAAATGTGCTAAAAATTGCAGATAAAGAAAAAGAAAATTTTATTATTGGTGGAGGCATGGTTTACAAACAATTTTTACCATTAGCCAACAAAATGTATTTAACTGTTGTACATAAAGAATATGATGCAGATGTTTATTTCCCTGAAATTAATTTCGAGGATTGGGAAATCCAAAATAAAGAAGAACATTTAGATCATGAGCCACCATTTAGTTACATGACGTTAATTAAGAAATAATAACTATTTATAGGAGTCGATAAAATCACTAATTGCGAGATCTTCAGCAATACGCATTTTTTGCATCTCCTCTTTAGTTTGGTCATCGAAACCAACGAAATGCAACACACCATGAATTATAACACGCAATAATTCTGTTTCTTCGGTTTGATAGGTTTTTGCATTTTCATCAACTCTATCTATACTAATAAAGACATCCCCAGAAATAACAGTATTTTCGCAATAGTTAAAACTTACTATGTCAGTAAAATAATTATGGTTTAAATATTTTTTATTTATCTCTAACAAATATTCATCAGAACAAAATATATAATTGATTTCTCCAGTATATTTTTGATATTTTTCAATAATTTGCACAATCCACAATCTGATTTTTTCTAAATCAATTTCGGGCATTAGCACATCTTCATTAAAAAAATTAATACTCATAACTAATTATTCCCAAGTGTTTTAAGATACTCTTTATATTTTGCTTTATAATAACTCCTAAGTTTCACATTAGACATTTGGAGTAGTTCGTTAAAACGAATTTCAGCTTCTTTTTCTTTAAATGCTGCATCAGGATTGCTTAATTTATAGTCTCTAGCCTCATTAGATTTTCGTTTGTCATCCACATCTCTTTCTCGCTCACTATTTTCTGCCTGCAATAATCTGGTTAATATATTTTCTTGTCGATTAATTGTTTGAGGGGTAATATTACCATCAATAATGTCGCTAAGGTTTTCATCCATCATACGATTTATTTCTTGCAAAAGTTTTGCAGATTCAGGACTAATACCACCGTTCATCATATCATTAAGCATTTGTTGCATCATTTCTTGTTGCATAAGCATTTTTGCAAGTTGCTCGCTATTTCTCCCTCCGGGTTTTTTGCCTCCCTCTTTCATCATATCAATCATATCTTGCATTTGCTGTTTCATTCCCTTTTGCATGTCTCTCATCTGTCCTTTTGGCTTTCCTTCGCCAGGTTTTTTACAATTATTACATTGTCCTTCACCGCTTTTTTGCATCGCCATATCCTGTTGCATTTGCTCTAACATTTCTACCAACAACAATGCTAAATTATTAGCAGATGTCATAACCAATTGTTGAGATGCCTCTACTTTATACCGACGATTTTCGCCAATTTCACTCATAATGACATTCAGATTTCTATAAATATCAGCTATCTCTTTAGACACTAATGGTCCTAATTCGGGGATACGAGATGACATTGCATTTAGAGAATCTCGAATAATATCAAAATTATTTTGTGCATTTTTTTGTTGAATGGTGTACTTCTTAAATCGGGGATCTCGTAATCCCAATGTTTTTTGTTCTATTAGTATCTCCTCTTGGTCAAATGAAAAAGTTAATAAATTCGCAAGGACTTGTCTAATATCCTCCAGGTTTTCCATCATTTGCTCCATAGATTGAGCATCCATCATAGCCTGCATTTGTTCACTCATTTTCTTCATACCTTCAGATGCCTGTTTTTGAGATTTCGCAGCTTTTCTGTTTTTATTGTCTTGCATTTCTTGTTGAGCCTGCTCCATCATTTCAGAAATTTCTTGCATTTCCTCATCAAAATCATCCATTTGCATTGGTTCTTGAAGTTCAGCGTTTTTTTCTAAGGTTTCTTGATATTCCTTTTTTATATCTTCAAATTCTTTTATGTGTTCTTCTTGTTTTTCTTGCAATTTCTCTTGACTTAAATCTTTATTTTCAGTATTTTCTGATAACTCTTTATGCTCCTTAGCGAGCTCCTCAAGGTCATCAATAGATTTGTTAAGTCTTTCTTCAATTTCGGCTTTTTTCAACAACTCGAGGGTATTATCCATTTGCTTTTCCATTTCCTCGGCTGAGTACTTAAGGTCATCGGCGATTTTAAAAAAATCTTCCTTATCAAAATCTTCCATAAGTTTCTGCAGCTCTTCCATTAACTTCCTCATTTCCTCATCCATAAGGTTTTTCATAAGCTCGTTAATTTGATTCTGCTTTTGCAACATTTCTTCATTCTTACTAAATTGCTCTTTAAACTGCTGCATTTTTGATTGCTCCTGCGAAATCTCACTCATCAATTGGTCAAGTTTAGCCTGATCTTGCATAATTTGCTCCATCATTTGATTTCGTTCATAAGCAGTCATTTTCTCATCTATCAATTTTTTTTGCAATTCTTCAACATTCTTTCTTATACGCAAACTAACATCTTTTGCCTTATCTATTTTCTCTTCTGTATCTTTATTAGTTTTAGAGCTCATATCCTGCAAATCGTCAGCTCCAGGTATTATAAACTCCATTTCGCGTGTACGAGTAGTTTTTACACCATTAACTCCATCATTATCAGATACTTCAAAATAATATAAGATTCTAGTTCCATCAGTATCTAAAGAACTAAAATCAAATGCAAAATAAAAATCTTGAGAGCTAATTCTTTTCGAGAACGGTATAGATATTTTGATAAGAGTATCATTATTTTCTTTAGGCTTACAAACAAATTTCAAGTCTGTAAAACCATAATCATCATCAATAAATCCATTATAATATACGAGTGCAAAATGAGTGGTATCAGTTATATTTTTCACGCTTATTGTGGGGTACAAATCGGGTATAACACTAATCTGATAATTAATTCCCGACTTATCTTTAAAATATTGATTTTCAAGGTTTACGGTATAAGTACAAGGCTTTAAAATAACACGTTCTACCTGAAATTTCTTAAGGTTTTGCACAGCCTCGATAGATATCGAATCAAAAACCACATTTAATTTATCCAAATTAAGTGTATTAAAAGTCCAAAAAACCTTTGATCCAACAGGAACATTAAGATCGCCCGAATTTTGATACTTCCTATCCTCAACACCTGTATAATTTGGAGCATCAACAAAAATCTCAAAATCCAAAATCGAAGGAGCCGGCAAAACTTCTATTTTATAATGTTCCGAGGATATACCAGCTGCAGACATATTAAATCTAATACTATTATTAAGATTAATAAATTTATATTGAAATACGCCTGCGGATTTTTTTTCCATGTAAAAATCGTTGCTACCATAACTTATTACAACTTGATCAGGAGAATAATCTCCCTTTGCACTGACTTCGACAATAAAGTCTGTACCCTTTTTTGCTATCAACGAATCATTTAATAGCTTAAAACTAAAAGGATCTGGTTGAGTATAATGGGTATTAAAATTAATTATTCTTTCGGTTGCATCAGAAAACATACCAGGCCAAACAACAAAAAGTAAAATTAAAGCAATCAATATCGGGGCTAACAACTTAAAGTATCTAAAATTCTTTTTTAAATTTATTGCGGTTAAAAATGGTATTGGACTAAGTTTTTGTGTTCGTTGATTAATACTTGCAATAATAATATCTTTTGAAATATGGTTTTTTTCTATAAGTTGCTTTAATTCAAGAGTATTTTGTAATTTGTCGGCTATCTCTGGAAAATATTGTCCTAAAATTTTACTTGCTTGTTGATAATCAATTGTTTTTCCAATCTTAAATAAATTTAATATCGGGATTAAAATCATTGTTACAAAAATCATTAAATAAAGTACAGCTGTAATTACAACTAAACTTGTTCTGAGTCCAACACTAAAGTGTCCGAAATACTCGGCAATTACAATAATAAAATACCACAAAAGATATACCGTAGCAGCAAGTAATAGCCCTTTAATAATCTTATTGATGTAATATTTTTTAATAAAAGCATCAAGTTTTTTTAATAATATTTCATAATTATTTTCAATCATATTATTTAGCCAGCCAATATTTTGGATTCACAGGTAAAGATACTTTCCATATTTCAAAATGCAAAACAGTCTTATTTTCAGATTTATCGGTATGTATAATACCTAAAGATTGTTTTGTTACGACCATTTCACCAACAGAAACATAAACATCATCCAAATTTGTATAAACACTTAAATACTGTCCATGTCTTATTATTACGCCGTTTTGTGCACCCGGAATTGAGATAACTTTCCTTACCTCTCCATCAAAGATTGCCCTAGCAGTTGATCCCGAGGTTGTCGTAATATCAATACCTTTATTATCCAGAGTTATATTTCTTAAAACTGGATGAGTTTGCTTACCAAAAGAGTTTGTAATTACCCCTCTTTCAACTGGCCAAGGTAATTGTCCTTTGTTATTATCAAAATTAGCACTAACAATTTTTTCACCCGGCGTAAGTTCATATTTCCCAGTCTTAGAACCAGATGACCGTTTCGCCTCCTCTGCTATTAGCTTTTCAATCTCACGTTGTAATTGTGCCATTTGTCTTTGTTGATCTTGCAATTTCTTTTTTAGTTCTTGCTCTTTCGATTTAAGATTCGCAAGCGTTGACTCCTTATTCTGTTGTTCGTTTGTTAATTTTTGTGACTCCTTTTTTTCGTCATTTAATAAACGTGTTTTAGATAGTTTTGCTTCTTTAAGTCTCTCAATCTGAATTTCTAACACAGCTTTAATAGATTTTATAGCCATAAACTGCTTTTTTCTAAACTCTGCTAACTGCTGCATATATTTTAAACGCAAATAAGTTTGATTAAAATCATCAGCTGAAAGAATAAACATAATATCGTTATATTTATTTTGATTTTTCCATGCCACTTTAATCATATCAGCATATTTTTGTTTTAATATTTCAAGATCATCCTGCATAATATTTATAATCAATTCAGTTTCGATAACTCGCTCGTTATAATAAGAAACCTCATCATTAATGTTTTGTATTAACTCTTTTCGAGAATTTATATTTTTATTAATTAACAAAAGACTATTATAAGATTCTTTTTGACTTTCTTTGGTTTGCTTTAATAATTTATTTGTGTAATTTATTTCCTCTAATGTTTTTCTTTTTTTATTTTCTAAATCGGTCTTTGATTGACTAAGTACAAAATTGTGTGCACCTAACCAAAAAATTATCACAAGTATTATGTACAATTTTTTATTCATAACTCAATTTTCTCATATTTTTTACTAATCTTAAAAGGTAACGACAGAGATTCAGCATCTATTGTAAGACTCTCTATATTTATAACAAGCCGTGGTGCAAACTTAGGGGTTATAAGTTCTATATTTATCTGATGCGGGAAATACTGGTTTTCTACAAGGAACTGTTTACCATATTCCACATATAAAGATTGCTGTTGTATATAATTCTCTAGAAGCATGTCGTTTATCCTAAAAAGTTCCGGTAAAACTTTTACAAACTGAAAAACAAAGTCGTTTGATTGAACAACACTTTCCCCAGAACTAATACCAAGGGTGTCTCCAATCTCTTTCTCCAACTTACGTTCCCAGCGTTCTGGGTTTTTCTCATCAACATAAAACTTCACATATTTTCGCTGCGAAATTGAGCTCATACAATATAAACTCGAATCATAACATGATTTAAAATTAGAAATCGATTTTGAGGCATCCTCTGTTTGTGGATAAAAGAAAAACGAATTAGTAATTATTGCCTGTATCATACTATAATCCAAATCCATATCAAATCTATGTGTCAAAAACAGAAATCCTCCAGAATAATAAGTTTTATCTAAACGATTTATAAACTTAACAGAGTCTTTTGTAATAAGCATTCTTGCACCTTCGATATTATACGATCTCAAACTAATCCAGATAGCAGTATCTTTTTTCATCCTTATCATTCCGCTAAATTCTTCTTTTTCGTCTCCAATAAAAAAATCGGCAGAAAACCTCATGTTCAGGTTATTATATTCAAACTGATTATCTAATAATTCGCGATATAATTTTGGCGGACGTATATTCTCAGCTTTTCGACCACCAACAAAAGCAACTTTACACGACACAAACAAAAACATCACACTTGATAAAATCAATATATATTTAATAATTCGTTTCCCCACTGTATTTATCAATTTGATTTGTTTTTTATCTTATCTTTAATTGTGGACGAATTATTACCATATTCCACAGCTCTTTCCCATGATTTTACCGCCTTATCTACCTCACCAAGCTTAAATAATATATCGCCTTTATGCTCCAGATAAACAGGGTTTTTTATATCAATATTTATTGCTTTATTAATAAAAATCAAAGCTTTATCATATTGTTTATTCTGAAACAACACCCATGCATGAGTATCAAAATATATGGCATTATCAGCATCTAAAAATTCAATAAGCTTAGAGCTTAACTCTAGGGCTCTATCAAGTTTTTCATTTCTTTCGGCAAGAAAATAAGAATAATTATTTAGTACTACTAAATTTTCAGCATCAGTATATAAAACTAACTCATAAACCGAATCTGACTTATGATGCTTATTCATTTTATGCAACGCATCTCCTTGCATAGTTAAAAGCTCGATAAGCACCATTTGATCATTTTTCAGAAACTGCGATGCATAACTAACCGCCACATCCACACTATTGTACTCTTCAGTAAAATAAGCTGCTGGAACATAATATTTGTACAATTCTATAACATTAGGATATAAGCTTATTGCTTCTTTACTTCTTTCGAACAATTTATCCATATCCCTAAGAACAAAATCAAGTTGTAAAGCTTGTTCCCAAATTTTAAACTTTGATTTATCTTTAGCAAGTATTGCATCAAATTCTTTTTGTGCTGCTTTATAATCTTCTGTTAATATATAATAATCCGAACCTAAAGCTCTCACTTTTAATTCATTAGGATATTTTTCAGTCATCAACTCAATCAAATATTTCATATTACCGATAATAAAATTATTATCTCCCATAACATCTAGCATTTGTAAAAGTATGCGAACTTTAATATCAAGTTCAACATCATCACGCTCCACACCCTTAGCAAGATATTTAAACGTATTTTCAAAATCTTTTTGGGTACGATAAAAATCTGCCATTGAAAAATAAATTATCCCCTCAGTAATTTGGTCTTCATCTATTGATGAGTAAACAACTTTTGCTTGTTCATATTTGCCGGCATTAACATAAGATTCTGCTAATAATGTTTTGTATTTTGTATTATTTGGGAAATTATCAACCAGTTTTTGCATTTCTGCAATTGCCATATCAAGATTACCTATATTATGATAAGTTGCCTCTTTTTCGAGAGAGATTATTTCATTTATTCCAAAATACTTTTCAGCATCGTCAAGTATTTTTAATGCCGATTTTGTGTCTCCCGTATCCATAAAAATATTTGACAGCTCAAAATAATAATTTATTTTTCCAGGAAACTGTTTAATAAGCTCCTTATAAACATTGGCCGCCTTTGCAGACAAGTTATTGTTCTGATACAGATAAGCCAACAATAATTTATAATACTCATTATTAGTATTATCATAACTAACTGCTTTCTCGGCATAGTCAACAGCACCAGCATAATCACCAGCCATATTCAAAATACCAGCAATTTCGTAATATATAACCGATTGAGTATCATCCACTTTTAAAGCAGCGGTATAGTTTCTTAATGCCTCCTCAAAATTACCTAATATTTTTTGTTTATTGGCTTCTAGAAAATAATAATTAAAATTAAAATCCTTTATTCTTGGGTCTTCTTTAGACTTCTCTGTTCCGTCTTTTAGAATACCACACGAGGTACCCAAAAATAACAAAACCGTTATGAAAGATACAGACAAAGCTGTAAAAACCACTCTTTTTATTTTAGTTTTATTTAATCTCATAATGATTATAATCCCCAATACTTAAATCTAGCTTTTTACCTTTAAATTTAACATAACTTCCTATCATTGAGTCAGATAAAAGAGCATTTTCGAGTATGGTTTCTTTTTGAATTACAGAATTTTTTATAATTGAATCTGATACATAAGACTTAGCTCCAATTGAGACAAAAGGACCAATAATAGAATTTTCTATTTTCACATTTTCGCCAATAAAACAAGGTTCGTTAATTACCGAGTTACTTATGAATGCAGACTTTGCAACACTTGCTGCACCTTTTGTTCGAGCCAATATCCTTTGATGAGTTTCAACAGTAATATCTTTATTTCCACAATCTAACCACTCATCCACTGCACCAGGAACAAATTTAAAACCTTTTAGCCTTAAGTTTTCGAGTGCTGTAGTCAACTGATACTCACCACTTTTACGAATATCATTATCAATAATATTATCTAATTCTTGTCTTAATTTATCGCCCTCATTAAAATAATAAATACCGATTATAGCAAGATCTGAAACAAACTCTTCTGGCTTTTCAACAAATTCGTCAATTATTCCCTCTTCGTTAGTTTTAACAACACCATAAGCTTTTGGATTTTCAACTTTCTTAACCCAAATAATACTATCTGCTTCAATATTTATTTTAAAATCCGCATAAAAAAGTGTGTCGGCAAAAGCCACAACAGTTTTACCCTTTAAAGCTGGAGCGGCACACCATACTGCATGAGCAGTACCCAATGCCTCTTTTTGGTAATAAATTTTACCATTTGCTCCTACATTTTTTGCAATTTCGACAAGTTGATTTTCGACATCTTTTCCAAAATCGCCTATTACAAAAGCAATTTCATCAATTTTTTCTTCACATACTCCAGCAATCCCTTCAACAAGACGATGCACAATAGTTTTTCCAGCAAGTTCAATAAGCGGTTTTGGAACTGTGAGAGTGTGTGGTCTCATTCGTGTTCCCATACCAGCCATAGGAATAATTATATTCATAAATTTTTATTTTCAATATTTAACACAAAACATACAAATATGTTGTGTCTCATGTTTTTATTTAACACCTGTATGTCCAAACCCACCAGCACCACGAGTAGTTTCGTTAAGTATTTCAACCTCGTCCCACTCTGCTTGTTCGTGTGTTGCAATTACCATTTGACAAATTCTTTCACCATCTTCGATAGTAAAATCTGTGTCTGACAAATTAACAAGAATTACACCAATTTCACCACGATAATCGGCATCAATTGTCCCTGGAGAATTTAGAACTGTTATTCCGTGTTTATAAGCTAAGCCACTACGAGGACGGATTTGTGCTTCATATCCTACAGGAAGTTCAATAAATAAACCTGTTGGAATTAAACGTCTTTCAAGAGGTTTTAAAACCACCGGTTCTGTAAGATCTGCACGCAAATCAACACCAGCAGAGTGCTTGGTGCTGTACACAGGCAGTTTGTGTTTTGATTTATTTACTATTTTAACTCTCATCATTATACCTATAATATAGTTGTTAAAAAACTTACAATATTAGTAATATTACATGGATTTAGAAAATCTTTATTTCAATCAAAAAAACGACACTCTCAAAATTTTTATGTAAGTTTACGGCAACTAAACCAAAAAGAGCATGAAACATCTGATTTTTATTATTCCTTTCACTTTTATTACCTTGTTGTGTTACTCACAGGAAAATAACGATAACAAAAAAACTCTTCATTTTAAAGGATATACAAACTTTAGATATGATCAAAGCAGAAACTTAAATTATGTTTCTTATTATCTCAGAGAAACTGAAGAAAAATCTTTGACCATTGGTAAGATTTCCGTCGCAATAGAGCAAGTATTTAGTGAGAATTTTTCACAAGAAATAGAGTTATTTATTCCCAATTTTGGATATACAGATTATACAATAACTGCACATAATCCAACTTCGCTAACATCGTACCCAAGTACTGAAAGCAATAAAACTTATTTTGCAGATATATATTGTAGATACCAAATTAACTATTACTTTCTTAACCCCCAAAATAATTTCCGATTTCTTATTGGAGTATCTACAGGGCTAAGATATAACTTCTGTGCCATAAAGCCTACACTAGGCTTATCATATCCAGAGACTTACAACATTCTTACAATTCCAATTGAAGCCATTGCCGGTTTTAAAATACGACTTATTGACAGATTATTTTTTCACATGAACATCCCATTTGAAATTAACAATTTTGTTATCGAAACACATAAAGTTGATAATCCATCTTTACCAATTAAAATGCAACTCACTACTGATATTTATGGAATTTTAATTCCTAAATCATTCAACTTGCGACTAGGACTAAGTTATAAATTCTAATAATACTATGATGAAAAAAATCAATCTAATTCTCTATGTTTTATTTATAGCCTTTTTGACATCCTGTGAAAAGCAATATTCTATTTATGGAGACCATGAAACAGATCCCAACTACCCTGAAAATAGTAATTCTATTGAAGAAGTATTAAACATCCATAACTATATTCTTACCTCAGAGTACGTATATGTATATGATTTTGCGTTTGACTCTAAAAACACATTATGGGCTACGACAAACTTTGGACTTTTGAAAATCTCGGAAAAAAACCATGAACTATTTCAAGTCCCATACTCCGAAGGAGGTAGCTATCCGCTATCAACCATAACAATTGACAAGAACGACTACATTTGGCTCACTAGTATAAAAAACATTTATAAATTCTCGTCCATAAACAACACTTGGGCAACATACAGTTATGATGATGGAGTTTTTTTTCAAACTGGATATAGTAGAGTGTTTTGTGACTCAGAAGGAAAAATATACGTAGCAGATGCCCATAGCGTTTATGAATTTAAAAATGAGAACTGGCAAGAACTCATTCGATTCGAAAATGTAACCGGCGAATTATTACCATATATGGGGAATCCGGGAAGTAGAGATGTGATAACAAAAAAAGATGATTTTTTATGGGTGTCAACTCATAGAGGACTAGTTAAATACAAAAATGATACTTGTTTTGAATTTTTAACTACAGAAAATTCAGATATCGCAGACAACATGGTATATGCAATTCACATTGATTCTAAAAACAGAATTTGGATAGATTATGAAACGAGATTACAAGTTGTTGAAAACAATATCTGGACCACACATGAAAACAAATATAAACTCAGAGTATGTGGTGATTTCATAATTTCAGACGGATCTTTTAACTCTGATATCGTATTTTATATTAACAACAATTGGGCTGAATTATTTAAGGACTATTTCTTTAATATAAAAACCTATAGTCAAGCAAGAATAGATGCTGAAAATCACTTGTGGTTTAGTAGGGACAATTATCTATATAAGATTAAATCTGAGGTTTTATTATAAGCTCACTTTCTCATCAAGGTCAAAACTCTTGCTTTTACAGTAAAAACACATCCAAAAAACCATCATTATTTTTAACTTTATTTTGGTTTGCTTGAAATTTAAATCACCTTTATTCCTTTAGTGAACTATTTGCAAGGAGAATTTTATAAATAATAAAGAACTCAAAAAGATTTTAATGGATATGCCCACTAAGATTTACAGGAACTTAAATAACGAATTTATTAAATCCATTATAAAAAACTTAGAAGTTGATTTTTCACATCTACATTTTTTCTGTTTTGATGCTATTAGAAGGAAATCACCATTTATACATAACAGAATTTGTTGATATGTTGAGTATCACAAAACCTCAAATGACGACATTAATATAAAAATCAATTAAAACGGGATATGTAAATCGTACAAATGACCATAATGATAGAAGAAAAATTTACATTTCAGTAACAGAGAAAGACAGTCTAACATCATTAAAAACCAACAAAGTTTCTGATAATCAAATAGATGCCTTTTTGTCTAAATTAAGCCAGCATGAATTAGAAACATTGAAAAATGGTTTAATAATTCTTCAAAATTTTTGCACAAAGCTATCTATTGTGGATATTTGAATTTTAAATTACTGGATTACAACTAAAAATGAATACACATGACTAAAAAATACAAGTCTATCAGAATCAGTGATACAAAGAGATGAATTTAAACGAAAATTCAGTTTATATGAACTGTACCGCTCTTTGGTATATGTACAATGTCCGAACTGCTCAGAAATAACAAACATACTCAAAACAACTGATTTTTCGTAGTTGTAACCGCCGCATGTTTCGGAAAACACGAAACTAGCTTACCTCCTCAACATCTCCCAAGCCTTTTCTTTGATAACGAATACGCCTACAAACAGACCTAATAAAACAGTATTAAAGACATAAACCATAATTTGCGTATCGGGGCGTAAGTATTTACTAATAAAAAACAGTCCTATAGCAAGAATAAGATAGAAAAATGCGTTTTTTAAATCGTAAGGGACCCTATAGTATTTTTGTCCCCAATAAAATGAGAGTAACATCATGCTAAAATAACAGATAAGAGTAGCCCATGCGGAACCGACATAACCATAAATTGGCACTAAAATAACATTAAGTACAATAGTTATTACGGCTCCGAAAATTGCAAGATACGCTCCATATTTAGTCATATCATTTAGCTTATACCAAATAGAAAAATTAAAGAATATTCCCAAAAACAAATTTGCCAGCAATAATATTGGAACAACTTTTAAACCTTCGTGATAATCAGTGTCAATAAAGAACTTAATAATATCCATGTAAAACATTACACCGAGAAATATCAACAACCCACAAATAATAAAGTACTTTGTTGCTTTTGCGTACAACTCACGGGCATTATTTTCATTTTTATTATTAAAAAAGAAAGGTTCGGCTGCATAACGAAACATTTGAATAAACAAAGTCATTAATATTGCCAGTTTATAATTTGCACCATAAATTCCCAATTGCTCCATTGGGTTAAGGTGGTCAGCAACAAGATGTTTTAATAAAACTCTGTCGAGGGTTTCATTTATCATTCCGGCAAATCCTGCAACAAGAAGAGGTGCTGCGTAAATTAAAATCTTTTTCAGAAGCACCTTATCAAAACTAAATTTAACATTAAATATCTCAGGCAATAGCATTAATAAACTAAGAACATTTGCAGCCAAGTTTGCAATAAAGACATAACCAACACCAATATTAGGAGAATAAATAGCTAAAAACACAGAATCGGGATTACTAATTGCGAGTTTTGGACATAATAATAAAAAATATAAATTTAGACCAATATTTACTCCGATATTTACCAGCTTAAAGGCAGCAAATTTCCATGCTTTGTTTTGCAATCTCAATTTTGCAAACGGAACAGCAATAAATGCATCAACAGCCACAATTAAGCCCATCCATAAAATATATTCGGGGTTTGCCTGATATTGTAAAACATTTGCAATAGGCTGTAAAAAAACCAACAATAAAACAATAAAGCTTGTTGAGGTTACAACAAGACTTGTCAGTATGGATGAATAAACTTTATCAAAAATGTTTTTATCCTGAGCAAATCTAAAGAACCCAGTTTCCATGCCATAAGTCAAAAGAATCAGCAAAAAAGTAACATAAGCATACAACTCCGTTACAATCCCATAAACTTCTGGAGCAAACAATCTGGTATAAAGTGGAACAAGAAGATAATTTAACAATCTCCCAAGAATACTGCTAAGACCATATACAGCTGTTTGTCCGGCTAATTTCTTTAGTTGACTACTCACAAAATGTTTTTTTACGAAAATAATTTATAAAACTTATAATAGCGAGAAAAAAGTGCAATAGTTATTAACGTCAATCTGTTGAGTTGCGTAATTAAACAAAATAGTCTGAGAGGTGAGAAAAAAGAAATTCGTAATTTCTAAATGTTATTAATTCAATATGTATGATATAATTTGTTATTTTTGTAGAAGATTCTATCTAACAATGACTAAAAAAATAGTATTTACAGCTTTGATTTCAATATTCGCAATATGTAATTATTTTGCACAACAATCTACTGTTTACAGAATGCCTTACGGATACGAAACCTTGTTTAACAGTCATAGTTCTGTACTTTATAATCAATACACATACGACAACTACTTTTTTTCTCCAGGAATAAACTACTTAGATAAAATTGATGAGATAGATTTAGAAACAAATCAAGGTTTCGGTATAAATACTGATATTTTAATAAACTCTCGTAGTTTGCTGTTTAGATTAACTCCATCATGGCATTATAAAAATCTTGATTTTAGTCTAACTATACCTTACGATTTTGTAATATTTAACACTTTTAATAAATTCACAGATATACAAATAAAAGCATCTTATAACTTAAAAAAATCTAAATCCTACAATACAACATCTCTATCTTTTACATTCCCTACACACAATGACGAGCATGTTCTTTTCGGCATACATTCAAACGGCACAGGTAGCAATGATTTTATTTTATCAAACAACTATGTTTTCACCAATAACAATTACGGTTTCTACGGAACAGCAATGATTAGACATTCATTATCTGGAAGAAAATCTATGATAATTAATTACGAAAACACAAATGAGACTGAAAAATGGATTTACAGGTTTCAAAATGGAAATTTATTTGCTCTCCAGCTAAATGCATATATTGCACCTTTGAAAAAACTTCACATTCATTTTGGACTTGGAGCAATGTATAATACAAGAAATTCATACACAAAAGTAATTTATGCTTGGAAAGGAAATCTCTTAAAATCTGACAATATAAAAGGGAATCAGGATTTTTTCTACTCAGATTTAAGATTAGGTGTTTCGACTAAAATTAAAAAAGCTGATATATCTGTATTTGTTACTAGTCCAAATGTCAATAATTTTTCAATCAACTCTTACAATTTAGATTTAATTATTAAAGCAAGTTGGCAAATATTTTAAACTATGAAAAAAACATTTATCATAATATCATTCATAATTTTATTTTTACTTTCTTTAACAGGATGTAACAAAGATTTAGAATATACT
>JAQUBO010000238.1 GCA_028686735.1 Bacteroidales bacterium | reverse complement strand
GTTCCCAAATTAGTGTTTATTTCAAATACGACAGAACTTGGCAGCGTTTATAAAAAGCAAGAACTGCAAAAGATTTCTGAAATGTGCAAAAAATATGGGTTGTATTTGTATATAGATGGTGCAAGACTTGGTGCAGCGTTAACCTCAAATTCTAATGACCTTAGTCTAAAAGAAATAAATCAGTTTGCAGATGCTTACTATATTGGTGGAACTAAGAATGGTGCATTGATAGGGGAGGCTATTGTAATTAATAATCCTGCTCTTAAAGAGAAGTTTCGATATAATATGAAGCAAAAAGGAGCTTTGATTGCTAAAGGCAGAATTATCGGAATCCAATTTAAAAACTTATTTGCAGAAGGATTGTATTACAAACTTGCTATTCATGCAAATCTTATGGCCGCAAAACTTGCAAACGGACTTGCCGAAAAAGGCTATAAGTTCTTTATTTCTCCTGAATCAAATCAAATCTTTCCAATATTACCAAATGAGCTTATCTTAAAACTGGAAAAGAAATTCGGTTTTTATATCTGGACAAAGTATAACGGACATTCATCTGTTATTCGTTTAGTGTGCTCATGGGCAACTGATGAAAAAGCAGTTGATAGGTTTCTGAAAGCAGTATAAATAAAACTTATTGTTTATTAGGAATTCTATGGTAAAACATCTAGTCAGTATTCCGTAAATCTACTTTAAATCGCTAAATTCATTAAGCTTGTTGGCAAATTTATTATTTTTACGAATATATTAACCCGTATCATTTTTCAGTGAGTAGTTAGTACTTGAATTGCTTACTTGTAAGTAAACTATTACTTATTTTCCAAAAACTTATCAACATTGTCGTTTTGTATTGTTATATTGTATATTATTGTGTATAAATATGAATGAGAAAAACAGATTTTTTATAAAAAACTAAAAAAAGTTAGAAATGAAAAGGATAGTATTGTTATTGGTAGTTATTTCTACTGCAATTAGTGTAAATGCTCAAAGAGTTGCGTTACATAGTTCCACTGGAACACAGTATTTTTGGGGTGCAACAGGTTTAGTAAGTGCTTATGGTGCTTCTAACGTGGGAGATACAATTTATTTACCAGGTGGGTCGTTTACTCCTCCTGCTAGTTTTGAGAAGCCCTTATTTGTTTTTGGTGCTGGACACTATGTTGATTCTACCTTAGTTACAGGAAAAACATTTATTAACGGCGATGTTATATTAAAAGAAAATGCAGATGGTTTTTACATGGAAGGATTGGAGGTAAATGGAAAAATATCCTTTACATATAATGCATCGGTAAATGATGTAGTGATTAGACGCTGTAAAATAAATTCAAATGTTGAAGTGTTAGGAAACCTTACAAACCCCTCACATAACATTTCTTTAATAGGAAATGTGATTATTGGTACTATAAATCTTAGCAATGCCCAATTAGTATTGGTGTCAAATAATATAATACAAACAGGAATTACTTCTACCAATGAAAATTATATAAGCAATAATATATTTCTTTATAGGTTGGGTTCTGGATCTTATGAAAACTTTAGGGGAAACAATAATCATATATTAAATAATATTTTTGTTACGCATGGTAGTTATGGCATCACATCCAGTGGCTATTCTGGAAATGATTTTCAGAATAACCTTATAGCTCATAACAGTCCTGGATATGGGGGATCTGCAAGTGTGATAAATAGTTATACTGGTATCGACCAATCTGCTATTTTTATTAGCCAAACTGGTACAAGTTTTACTTATGCTCACGATTACCATTTACAAAACCCTGATACTTATCTCGGAACTGATGGAACTCAAGTAGGAATTTATGGTGGAACTTTTCCGTATAAAGAGGGTGCTGTTCCGAGTAATCCACACTTTCAAATCAAAAATATTGCACCAACAACTGATGCAAGCGGAGATTTGCAAATTCAAATACAAGTAGAAGCACAAGAAAATTAATTACTTAAAAAACATGACTATGAAAAAAAGATTTTTATTTTTGATATTACTTAGCATTGGTAGTATTGGTTTAGTTCAGGCACAACAAAGAGTTGCCCTACACAGTAATGGAACAACTACTGTTTTTGGAGGTGGAAATCCTTTTACCGATGCTTATAATGCTGCAGCTAATGGCGATACTCTTTATTTGCCGGGAGGGGTAATTCCTTATCCTGCAACCATTGACAAAGGCTTAGTTATAATTGGAGCAGGGCATTATCCTGATTCGACCACAGCCACAGGAAAAACTGTTTTATCAGGTAGTTTAACCATAAGAGGAGAAGCAGATAAATTGTGGTTGGAGGGAATTGAGCTGACAGGGGGAATTACTTTCTATAGAAATCATAAAGTGGATTCAGTAACGATAAGGCGTTGTAAATTTGAAAGTTTATTATATGAAATATATTCTGGTGGTGGTACTCCGTGCTTAGAGAATAGCATACGTGAAAATATCATAAATGGAAATGTCAATTTCGCGAATGCAACTTCAAGTGTACTCTCAAACAATATTATTGGTGGACAAGTATCTAATGCAAGTAATATTGGTATATCAAACAATATATTTTTAAGCAATACTCATTCAACAGCCTCTTATAATATGCTTTTTTACACTGTGAATAGTTGTTTTATTTCAAATAATATTATTTTTAGAAATTATAGTGGTGAGGCCTATGTTTATTCTAGCTGTAATCTAAACACCTTTTCAAATAATATTTTCACCTTAGTGCCTACTGAAGGAACAAACACATTTACAGATAATTATAACTCCATAGATATAACTACTGTTTTTGTCAATCAATCGGGAAATGTTTTTGATTATACCCACGATTACCATTTAGTTGACCCTGCAAGCTATTTAGGCACAGATGGCTCGCAAGTTGGGATATACGGTGGAATGTACCCCATTAAAGATGGAGCAGTTCCCCAAAATCCGCACTTCCAATTTAAAAATATTTCTACTCAAACAGATAATAATGGTGAATTAAATATTCAAATCCAAGTTGAGGCGCAGGATTATTAAAAAACATGATTATGAAAAGGATTCAAATTATAGGAATATTAATGTTTGTTGCATTTAGTGTAAATGCACAAAACAAGATAAAAAATTACGAATATTGGTTTGATAGTGATTACACAAATAAAGTAGTAACGCCTGTTGTTACACCAATAAAACAGTTTTTATTAAATACTAACGTATCTACCACTGGACTGACAGATGGTATTCATGTCATAAATATTCGTGCAATAGATGAATTAGGTTTGTGCAGCAGTACTTTAAGTCATTTTTTTTATAAAATGCCTGTGCAAGCAACTGGTAGCCATGATTTGTTAGCTTACGAATATTGGTTTGATGACGATTATGAAAATGCAATTACGGTAAATACTACAATTCAGCAGCAAGTAGTTATTAACGAGTTAATTAGTGCTCAGTTGTTGACAGATGGTATTCATGTCTTTAATATCCGTTTTAAAGATGATGCCCAAAAATGGAGTAGTACTTTGAGTCAGTTTTTTTATAAAATGCCTGTGCAAGCAACTGGTAGCCATGATTTGTTAGCTTACGAATATTGGTTTGATGACGATTATGAAAATGCAATTACGGTAAACACTGCAATTCAGCAGCAAGTAGTTATTAACGAGTTAATTAGTGCTCAGTTATTGACAAATGGTATTCATGTTTTTAATATCCGTTTTAAAGATGATGCCCAAAAATGGAGTAGTACTTTAAGTCAGTTTTTCTATAAAATGCCTGTGCAAACTGCAGAAAGTCACGATTTGTTAGCTTACGAATATTGGTTTGATGACGATTATGAAAATGCAATTACGGTAAATACTCCAGTCCAGCAGCAAGTAGTTATTAACGAGTTAATTAGTGCTCAGTTGTTGACAGATGGTATTCATGTCTTTAATATCCGTTTTAAAGATGATGCCCAAAAATGGAGTAGTACTTTAAGTCAGTTTTTTTATAAAATGCCTGTGCAAGCTGTAATTGATAATGTAATTACTAATTATCGGTATTGGGTAGATGATGATTTTGATGATGTTGTAAATGTTACCTTGCAAAATTCGGTTTCTCAGATTAATCTTATAGATAATCTTGATTTTACTCAAATCTCTAAGGGGGAACATACAATACATTTTCAATTTAAAGATAGTTTGAATTTGTGGAGCTCTGTTACAACTGATACTATTACAAAGATGTCTTTACCAATTTCTGATTTTTCTTATACTGCTATTGTTGATTGTGATTCTACAATAATAAATTATACAGATTTAAGTATTGATGGCGACACTTATTTGTGGGACTTTGGTGATGGAATTACTGATACTATTGCTAATCCAACTCATACATACTATTTGCCAGGTTGGTATGATGTGAGTTTGACTATTGCCGATTTGCTAACATTTGTAGAAAGTACCAAGCAAATACCTGTGCTAATTACTGGACATACATCAAATTCGTTTGCGGTAGAAAGTTGTGACAGCTATACTTCACCAAGTGGCAATTATACTTTTACCACAAGTGGGATTTATAACGATACTATTCCTAATTATTGGGCTTGCGACAGTGTATTAACAATTGATGTAACAATTCGCTATTCAACGTTTGCGAATGATGTAATTACTGCTTGCGACAGCTATGTTTGGATAGATGGAAATACTTATACAGAAAATAATAATACTGCAACTCATACGCTAACTAATGTGCATGGTTGTGATAGTGTAGTTAGTTTAGATTTAACAATTAATTATAGCGATGCAGGTACAGATGTAATTACTGCTTGCGACAGCTATGTTTGGATAGATGGAAATACTTATACAGAAAATAATAATACTGCAACTCATACGCTAACTAATGTGCATGGTTGTGATAGTGTAGTTAGTTTAGATTTAA
>JAQUBO010000237.1 GCA_028686735.1 Bacteroidales bacterium | reverse complement strand
TAAACCACATCAAGGTTTATGATGCCATTCGCACCCATCTTCTTTGCAGATTCTACAATTTCAAACAATACATTTCTGAAATCAGCATACTTGTACTCCCCATATTTCACCTTTACGGTTTTCTCTTTAGCGTAAACATCGTCTCCCATTTTCGAACCTCCTTGTTTTTCTTTCCCTAAAACTTCATAACCACTAGTCACCACTCCGCTTACGCTTCCAATTGGATCGTAGTCAAAGCTCACCGAGTTTGATTCTGTGATAAAGAACCCATCATTAGTAAACTCCGTGAAATCAAAAGATGCAGAGTAACTCGTGTAAGCTCTTTTTGGCATAGTTGCACATGCGGATAATAGCAATGCCATTGCACTAATAAATAAAAACTTTCTCATAAGATATATATTTAAATAATTAATAAATGTCATTATAATACTCCTGCATAATTCTTAATCAAATCATTTGCTAGCATTAAATCGTGAGGTGTGTATTTGTCAGTCTCTAATATGCTTGCATGCCTTGCTTGGTCTCTTACTGTTATTCTATCATGTGTTTTAAGCATATTGGTAATTCCTGTATCTTTCAAAGAGTAAAATTTATAAGAGTCAGGAAACTTTAATTCTTTTCTTATGTTTAACAGCCAATAATCCCGAAACATTTTATCTGCTCTTTTTTTTAGACCTGGCTTAAAATTTGTTGAGAACAAGTAGCATTCCTGGTCACTACTAAAAACATCTAACTCAATCATAAGATGCAACACTTTTGCCGACAAAGTTACTACAGCATCCTTTTTATTCTTAGAGTTTGTATCAGGTATAAATATTGATTGATTTTTAATCGAAATATGCTTCAGCTGTATTTTGCTCATCTCCTTTGGGCGAATAAAACAATAATGCAACACGTAGCAAGCTAATAGATAATGCTTGTTTGTTTTTAATAAATAATCCCTTAATCGAATCATGTCATTTTCTGCAATTACGGTCCTTTTCTTTTTTATAGCCCTTTTCCCCAACATTCTAAATGCGTCTGTTGGTCTCGTTTTTAAATATCCGTGTTCTACCAAAAATGAAGAGAACATGCGCATCCATCTTAGATAATTATCTCTAGTCTGAGCCGAATTATCGCGCTCGATGTATATGTGTTCTAAGAACTTTTGTACGAATGTACGGTCAAATTGGTAAATATAGGTATAGGCTACCTGTATGCTTTTGTTCCAAACATCAATATTATTTGCGTAAGATATGTATGAAATGTGTGTATCTCTTCTTAGTATATTATCAGCATAAAGCTTGTCGATGTAACGCTTGTAATGGTCTATTGCTTCATTAATAGTGTGATAAGCCTTACTGCTTTCTGCTTCTATCCATGGATTCCAACCATTGTCTAATTTCACAATCAAACGGCGCATTAGCCCCTGCGCGTATTTCCTGCGATCGGCAACTTTCTCAATAAAATTTATCTTGATTCTTTTTCTCCGCATTTTCCCCCGAACTGGGTCAAAGGCGTAAAATCCAACGTACCATTCTTTCCCTGTGTAAAGTTTGGGGTAGGTAAAAGAGATAACACTCTCTATATCGCTGTTTGGTGAAGTTTCTTTTTTGAACATTTTTTTTTTGCCCTCTCTTAATTGAAGATTTTAAGAGAGGCAAAAAAAGTTTCTTGTGGCTGTCCCGTATCTGTCCCGTTTGGTAATTGCGACTTGTGCGCAAAGCTACTGATATAAACACTTAGAGACATTCTCTGTCGGGGTACCAGGATTCTATTTCTCAACTCTCTCAAATATAACTGTCTGATAATCAGTATTACATTATTCTGTTTTTCACTCACTTTGTCCCGGGGGCTGTCCCGGCACAATCAAAAAAAAGGTCATTAAAGACCCCCTTAAACATCAAAACTCTTAACGTTTTGAATTAAAGCTATCACTTGTTCAAAGGTGTGATTAACTATATAATCCCTCCCGTCCGCCATGAAAATCTTAGAGTTATCATTCTGTTTCTCTACACGCAAAATATAAGAAGTGTTTATCAACATGTTGCCTTTCGATACTTTCTTCACTAAAATAAATCCTGTTTCATTCTCTCCCATCTTCTCTTTTTTTATAAATTTGTTTATATGCCACTATAACACCCTATCTTTCAATTTATCTACATAAACAACGGTATTAACTTATTCTTTCCACATTGACATTTCACGCACTGCAGGCAGCATTCCCATTGCTTTTTAAACCATCCTTTTTTTTCATTAACTCTTCAATAACTCTTATTTGCGCTTCAATTGTTTTCTGCTGCCTGCTTATTATATCAAGCATTTTCGAAAAGTCCTTGTGTTGGATTGCTCCTTCCGGTTTATTGTTTTTGTAATTATTAACGTAAGGCTCATTCATTTCATTGCGATTCTCTTCCCCAGGCAATGATTTAAGCATTTCTCCTTTTCCGGTAACTAACCACTCTGCACTATATTGAGGAAAATTTTCTAAGATAGAATTAATCCATTTACTCTGAATATCACTGTTGTTTCGGATAGCTTTCCCAATTAATCCATTACTCGCCGAAATTATTCGCTCAAATGAACTAATAGAAACTCCCTCACAGTCAATTATTTGCTTAATTCTCTCAATCATCAATAAATATATTTAGAAAATTATCCTTGATTTATTTGGTTATCAAAGATAATTATCTTTACTTTGCACACGTGAATAAATTCACGTACGAAGTTAAACAGACATTCCAGTTATCAACCCTATTTTAAGTAAAAAATATGAAAATGACATTTGAAAACTATGGTCAGAGCCTAAAAAACGAGAAAGCCGATTTCGTGAAAGAAATCGCCAAGCTTGTTACGACCAGCGAACAAACAGTATACCGGTGGTTATCCGGTGAATTTGTTCCCTCCAAAATAAGGCAGGAAGTAATTGCCAAGTATATGAACACCACCCCAGAGGAGTTGTGGCCAACAAAAGCAACAGACCATGAAGAACTACCTTAGCACCGAAATGTACACCACCCCCGACGGTTGTGTAATGATTAAACCCCAAAACCAGCCGGTGCGGGAGCTTGCCGAAAACGGCAAAGAAAACCGCCTGTTCATTCAAGCCATGCTTGAATATATGCGCACATTTTATATAGACGCTTTCCATGCCCTGTGCGAAGAGTATTCCCGAAAAGAACCAAACAGGCTGAATTACGAGTACTGGATAGTTTCCCGCTTCATCCGTTGCAATATGGGAAGTTATGACTTGCTTTCCCACGATGTCGATCACACAGGCATGTTGCAGTTTGAAGACGTGAAGTGCCCACTCAGAGGAGAGTGTAAGTTAGAGAACGTTTGCTGTCGTCCTCGCTTCAATTCGGGTCTCTCGCATCGCGAAACAGAAGTGTTGCGCCTCACTGTTAATCACTACGAAGCCGTACAAATAGCAGAAAAGTTGCATCTTTCACCTCACACAGTAAACAACCACCGCCGTAACATACACATCAAAACAAAAACCCGCTCTATAGCAGAGTTGGTAGAGTTTTGGCACAAAAATAACATGAAGTAAATACATTAAAACTCAAAAAATATGACCACATCAACATTACCAAAAAACAAGCAAAACACAGTCTATGTTAAAGACAATCACATCCTGATCACCAACATCCAGCAATGGGCAATACTTGATAAGAGGCCCAATGCAAACGGACTGCAAGGAATAACATTTTCCTCTGACATATCTGCTAAAGATATTTCAATAATCAATAGCTCTGGCATTGCTCAAGTGCAAACACATAACACATCTGGCACAATTGCTTTTACTCGCAAAGACTTTTATACTAATAGTAAAATGTATGAATTAATAATAGATATACTTAAACGACATGAAGAATCAGAAGAAACAAGACCAGGATATTTGGCTTAGAATTAAGATACATGCAATATTCGTTCTAATTCTAATAGTTGTCGCAGCCTTACTTTTTGTCATTAGACTACGCACATCTTAAGCGTTAATTTCACTAAACATACAATAATAACTCTCTACCCAGCTGTGTAGAGATAGAAACACACAGTTTTTAATTTAAAATATTAATCATGAAAGCAACCCTAATCATCATCAATTTTGCGCTCTCCTTCCTTGGTTTGTGCATCGATTGGAACAACGGAACAGTAATCATCCCCTTGCTTGGTTTAGCATGGTTTTGCACTTCGTGTTACCTGCTTTATCGTGCCGATAAAACGGGCACAATGGACAGAGTGAAAGAAATAATGAAAATAGATGATTTATAATATGAAAACAACACTTAACTTCTCCCATCACCGCCTCACATCATCCAGTCAACTAAAAGAGTACATCACCACCATGGGCAACCAAGCCTTTTGGGCATACGCCGAAAGACTCTATTGCAAAATAGTGATGATGCACCCGGGCGAAGCGTTAATTATAGACGATGTGGTGGCAGAAGCAAACAGAGATCTACTCATTAAACTGCTTTGCGAATTTATGGCCAGTGGTATAGCCCAGGGCTTTCACTTCAATGCCACATTCACAGAGTTTAGAAGAGCCAAGCTACCAATCACACAATCAACCAATAATAATTTAAAAAGAAAACAAAAATGTATGTAACCCCGGAAGATAAAGTAAGAATTGAAGCAGCTGCAGAGAGTAACATTCTGCAGGTCATTCAATCGGAAGTAACTCTCAAGAAACAGGGTGCCAGCTTTGTTGGCAAATGCCCTTTTTGCGACTCCGAATCTGGTTTCACAGTTACACCCGGTAAAGAGTTGTTCAAGTGCTTTAAGTGCAATGTTGGTGGCAAAGGCGCCATCAAATTCCTTACCCAAATGGGTAAAGGCTATGGAGAAGCTCTCAATGAGATTGCCCGCCGTTTGAATGTGCCGCTTACCGAAAAGAAAGTGATCCCATACAT
>JAQUBO010000236.1 GCA_028686735.1 Bacteroidales bacterium | reverse complement strand
GGATGGCAATCTTAAAGGTGGAACAAAAGCCTCATCAGGCGTATATTACTATGTCATAAAAGCAGTAGGTATGGACGACCAAGAGCACGACTTACAAGGAGCTTTACACTTAATGAGAGATTAAAAAATATTAATCTAAAATGCTGGATAAATTTGTTACTAAAAAATACTGTACTTATAGAGAAGAATAAAAAAACATCACATTCATAGTTTCTGACATTTTTTAAAGTTTATTTTTTTTGCAATTACAGACTTCGTAAAAATGTTGGAAACTTTTTAGTTGAGACACACTTTTTTGGACAGGTATCGAATATAAAAACATGCCTTTAAGTTTATATTTTTTACTTTCAGTTCGATTTGGCAAATTATTCACGCATTCTACGAAACAATAATATGTAACAAAATCATCATACAATAAATTAATTATTTTGACTAGTTGCTTGCTGTTTTCGAGACACTAATTTTACATTTTGAAAATATAATAATTATAGTAAATCTGCACATATCACAACCCTACAACCCGCTTACCTTTAACTCTTTACAACTATACAAGTTTTCGTAATTACTTTGAACATAATTTTCATATAATTAAACTAGAATAAACAAAAAAAGCCTATCTTAATTTTTAATTCAAAAACAACGTTTAATATTGAATAATTGTCTTATATTTGTTATATGAGTATTTTTAATCATTTTAAAGTAGAAATATGAAAAAAATCACAAAAATTACTGGTGTTATATTTTGCATACTACTTATTTGCAACAATATATTTGGTCAAAACAGCACAACAGATCAAATTAAAGATAGATATATTAACATTAATAATATTGACGATTTTTTCTTATTTAAAGATACTGAGGTCTCAGAACTCGTTAAATTTGAATTATTTAATATTTACGAAAACGAAAGCTCAAAACCATTATTTGTTAATGTTAATGAATTATCAGATGTTATAAAATTTACCATTAAATCACATAGTACAAAACATGAAAACCAACGTACTTGCTATTTAAAACTAAAAAAGACAAATTATCTCATTACATTTAAACAAGTACTTAAAAGAATGCAAGTCAAATACATTAAGACTAATAATGATTTTATAGAATTAGATAAATATTTTGCTCAATTAGATTAAAACCACTACTTATGAAAAATTATTTACATATATTATCACTGATTGTAGGATTGCTCGTCAGTAATTTTTTAAATGCACAAATACAAATAAGTGCACCAAGTTCATCAACATCCTTTAACACTAACTACTCACCTGGCTATCTTAGTAGTGGAAATGAAAATAATCATGTCTATGTATTTTGTGCCAACCAATCGCAAAACAACATCGGAGAACTTACCGTTAATGCCTCTGGTTGCAGTGTCGTATGGTATGAGTATGACGGTTTAAGTTATTCGGAAATAGGACAAACAAGTAACACAGCCACAGGCCTAACATCAGGCTTATACATGGCTCAAGTTAATTGCGGAGGTGAAATTACGTGTCATAAAGCATGGGTTTGGGTAAATCAAACTTATGTTGATGTTAGCCCTATAGATCCTGGATGTGAAACTTTTACTTTAACTGCCGAGGCTTCGGTATTAGACAATGAGTTTTTAATAAATGACCCACCAGGATTAAATTTTGAGATTGACGAAAACACTTTTATAAAAGTATGCTTTTGGGCTAGCCACACCTACGTTTCTGATCTTGGATTTTATCTAAAAGCTCCTGGACAACAATTATCCGAGCCAAACTCACCAGGTGTTGTGGCTTTGCTGCCAGCTGCATCAGATTGGGGAGTTGATGGTGAGTTCGAGAGTAACCTCACTATTCCGTGGAATGTTACAGGCTGTGCTCCAGAAGACGAAAATACTGATTGTAATGATGGTAATAATCTCGACGAATTTTGTTTCTCTACAAACGCATATCCTGGAGGACCAGAATTTACTCCTGGCAACCCTGCCGATGTGCCATGTGTTTGCGATATGTCTGTACCACTAACAGGAATTTATGCCCCAGCCGAAGCTTGGGATAACATATACGGATATAATGCTGGTGATGCGGGATGGTCTGTACAAATATATGATTGTCAATATATTGACTTTGGATCACTGACAATGGCAAGTCTCGTTTTTAGAAAAGAAACCGAATGCGGTACTACAACATTTATTTATGATTCTGGAGAAATATACTCTTCTATAAACGATAATTCCTGTGATGCAGCCTCTGCTTCAGTTTACATAGTGCCCCCAGAAGAACCAGCTGGCGAATATACAGTAAGCTCATCAATAACTGACTACTCTTGGTCGTGTACAGGATCTGCTTTTAACGGCGACCAACTTAGCCACCAAATAGTTGCTGGCACATCTGATTTTCCACAAGAGACTAGTGATTTCATTTTAACTGTTACTGAAACCATAAATGTAGCAGGAAGTCCACAATGCCAAGTAAGCGATACTGAAACGTTTTTAACTCTGCCTTCAGATGCAACAATTACTCCCATAGGAAACATTTGCACTAATTCTACTCCTTTCCAACTACAAGCTGTTGACGCAGGTGGAGTATGGTCAACAAATGCTCCTGATGGCTCAATTGTAAATAATGTCTTTTACCCTCAAGTTGCTGGTGGAGGAACTTGGACAATCGATTATGAAATAGGTGGTCCATGTCCCGACCAAGATCAAATACAAATAACAGTGTATGAAAGCATAAATGTCCAAAACTTATCTGATACTACTTGTAATGGTACAAATACTTTATATACCGTATCATTTGATGTTGTTAACGAACAAGGAAATCCCACAGTATTTAATGTAGATTATGGAAGTGGGCAATCATCACAAACAGGAAGTTTTAGTCATCAATTTGATACTAACACAGAGTATAGTATCACAGTAACCGACAATAATGGCTGTAACGAATATATACTAACAGGACAACGAAACTGCGGCTGCACTACTTATGCTGGAACTTTAAGTACCCCAACACCAATCCACTTATGTGTAGGCGAATGTATCGACAGTGATATCTTATCCCATAATGGGAATCATGTTCTTGATGCTAACGACATGCTCGAATTCGCCATCCATGATGGAAATTATCCTGCAACTATTTATGCAAGAAAAAGCACACCCTATTTCTGCTTTTCCGACATATCTGGTGGCAATCCCGAGCAATTTTATTACATCTCAGCAATAGCAGGAAATGAGTTAGGAGGACATGTTGATCAATCCGATATATGCTATTCACAAAGCGTAGGAACTCCAGTAGTTTGGCACGCAAACCCTATTGCTAATATCGAAGACGCTACTATGGATGTTTGCGGACTCAGTGCCAACCTAGTTGCAAATGAACCAGACCCAGGTCAGATAGGTACATGGTCTGCAACCAGTAATTTTACCCCAACAATTGGGAATATACACACAAACGAAATGTCTGTTATCAAAGACCTCCCTTACGGAGACGTAACATTTACATGGACAGTAACAAATAATCAATGTACTAGTTCTGATAATATAATTGTAAGTTTTATAGAAAAACCATCTGCTTATGCAGGTGAAAATATTACAATTTGTGGTAATGAAGCAGAACTCAACGCAGAATTAAGCCTTTCAAGCTCGACAGGAATGTGGAGTGGAAATGGATCTTTCACATCACAAACTAGTGAAACGACAACCGTAACAGGTACAGGAACTCAAATATATACATGGCGTGAAACTAACGGAATTTGCTGGGACGAAGATAATGTAAAAGTTGTCTTTGTTCAACAACCACAACCTACAGTTTCGCCAAATGTAGATACAGTTTGTGGCATAGAATATAATTTAAATGTCTATAATGTTAATAATAATAGTACTGGAAGTTGGACAGCCTATCACGAAGGTTCGATTTATACCCCTGTGCCATTTTACGAAGGCGGCGATAACATCCCAAACCCAACAGTATATGTAAGTTACGGAATGGATTTATATAGAGAAATTGATTTTGTTTGGACAGAAACCATTACACAAAACGCAATAGAATGCACAAATACAGCAACCAAAACAGTTGTTTTCGCCAGACAACCTATGGCAAGCGTCGGAGCAATTGATGAAGCCGAAATTTGTGGTTTATGTCATACTTTTAATGCAGATACTACCGGATCGGGCTGGGCATCTGGAAAATGGATAGCAAGAGGAGTTAATGGAGAATGGACAGACGAAATCCAATCAATCCCCAATGCACATTTCTGCATTAATCCATTAGGAAGCTTTGGAGATACTGCAAGTGTAGAAGCACAATTCCTTTGGGTAATGACAAACCATGGATGTACATCTATTGACACAATGAATGTTACCTTCTTTAAAGAACCTATTGCAAACGCTGGAATAAGCAATGTTGTTTGTGGTAAAATATATGAATTAGGAGCAGTATATGATATCACAGAAAGTGGAACATACTCTCCTTCAGGACTTTGGAGTGTTTATGACAAACCCAATCCTGATGCCTCTGCAAACATTGTAAATCCATCAAATGACTCAACCACAGTAAGCGTTTCGCATAACGGGATTTGGATATTCCGCCGTAGAGAGAATAACTCTTTAATGCCAAGCTGCTATTCAACAGATACAGTACAAATTGAGTTTGTAGAAATACCTATTATCTCGGCAGGTGACGATCAAGACGTTTGTGGTACCTGTACAGATCTTGAGGCAACATCTGGAGGTTTTGAAGGCTCATGGACTGACAATGGATCTGCTTATGATAATTACAACGACCCTAATACTCATGTTTGTCAAAGCGGATACGGACCAATAACTTATACATGGTTAGAGTCAAACCAAGCTACAACAGACTCAACATTCTCATGCTCTTCAAAGGATACAGTAGTTATAACATACTGGCGTATTCCTACTGCAAACATCCTTACCGACACAGC
>JAQUBO010000235.1 GCA_028686735.1 Bacteroidales bacterium | reverse complement strand
TTTAAATCGACTCCCATTTCTGACAGTCGGGATATAATGTTTTGATACAATTGTGGTTGATAGTAATAATGTTTAATTTGTTCGTTTATCGTATTCATGGCACAAACTTAATTTATTACTAAATATTTTCATTTTTTATTAATGTTTATTATACATTTTATTAAGCTTTGCCTTAAACATTACCACCAATCCACTTACTGTATTTAGAAAAGTCAGATTATATCAAATAAATTAAAATGGCCAAAAGTTATTATCATACCAAATTTGTTCCATAAGCTCCTTATCGAGTTGTGCAAGAATATTTAGGTGATCTTTTTCCCAATTAGATAAGAATTGGTATAATTCTTTTTCGCTTTGGTCGGTAGCAGTTTTTGCTCTATCAGAATATACTGCTATAGCTTTCTTTTCCATATCAATTGCAGCAGCGATTGCAGCAGCTTCGTATCCCGAGGCAGATAATTTCTTTTTTAAATCATCAGAAAGAATTGTGTTTGCAATACTGTCGTCTGTTTTCTCCAGAGTTAATTTTTCGGGATTTATTTTTTTGTTTTTTTGATAATAAGCAAATTGCTCAGATAAAAAATCAATATGCATTTGCTCTTCATCCGCCATAATACTAAAAATATTTTTCACTTCATCATTATCTGTCTGGTCTGCAACTTTTTTATAAAATGCTTTACCACGATATTCCATTAAGATGGCCATCTTTAAAATTTCAGTTGTTTTTGTTTCTGTCATAATACTAAGTATTTTAATAAATAATTTGTTTATCAATAGTACAACATATTAAAAAGTGGATTGTTTATAAAATATACAACTATAAATCTTATCACATAGTTTAGCACAACAAAACAATGAGCCACAATTATTTAGTTTATACTTGTACTAAAATATTGGATGTAATTTAGGATTATACACAAATTTTGCTGATATTTGTAGTGCTAAATAAAAAAATAATGAGAAGATCAAATACAGAGTCTATTAGTGATTTAATTAAAAAGGCAATTGCTGATAATAATTTAAATGACGGATTAGATAAAGTACGCATTAAAACTATTTGGAAAGATGTTACAGGCACTCATATCGCAAATGCTACAACTGAAATTAATGTATATTCTTCTAAATTGTTTGTCAAAATATCATCTTCGATTATCCGTAGCGAACTAATGCTAATACGCTCAGAACTGGTAAAACGCATTAATAAGGAATTGGGCAGAGAATTTATTACAGAAATAGTTGTACGCTAATAACTAAAACAACACATATATCCTTGACTTATAGTCATTTAACTAAGATAATTCACATAAATATTTTAATGATTTTTTTTTATAGTTTTGTGATATTAAAAATACATTACAATGAAAAGACCTAAAATCTTAATAATCTACACTGGAGGAACCATCGGAATGATAAAAAATGAAAATGGCGTCCTACTACCATTTAGTTTAGACAATCTATTAAACGACATCCCTTTGTTAAAAATGTTTCCTGCTGATATTCACTCGGTGGGTTTAGATAATTTAATTGACTCATCTGATGCTGATATTGGTTTTTGGTTATTACTAAATAATATTATTGCTGATAACTACGATATATTTGATGGCTTTGTTATTTTGCATGGCTCCGATACGATGGCCTACACCGCTTCAGCTTTAAGCTTTTTACTAGAAAACTTATCAAAGCCTGTTATTTTAACTGGTTCTCAGCTACCAATTGGACTTTTAAGAACCGATGGCCGTGAAAATATAATTGCCTCAATTGAATTAGCCTGCATGCAAAAAAATGGCAAGCCGTTAATACAAGAAGTATGTTTATATTTTGAAGATCATCTATACAGAGGTAACAGAACAAATAAGTATAGTGCAGAGAACTTTGATGCTTTTATATCTCCAAATTATCCATTATTAGCTAATGTAGGTACAGAAATTAAAGTTTTTGAGGAAAATTTCTTACTTAGCAATAATGATTTATTTGTTTCTCACAAAAACCTATGTAATGAAGTTGCCATTATAAAGCTATTCCCAGGGATACAATCAAAAACAATTAAATCTATCACAGAAATTTCTGGTTTAAAAGGGATTGTGCTCGAAACCTATGGTTCTGGTAATGCTCCAACTAACAATGATATTATTAATTGCTTTAAGGAGGCGATAGCAAAAGGCATTATTATTCTAAATGTTACACAATGTACAGTAGGCAAGGTACAGCAAGGCAAATACGAAACTAGTACCAAACTCCGTGAGATTGGCATAGTAAGTGGCGGCGATATGACCACAGAAGCAGCTTTAACCAAACTCATGTTCCTTCTTGGCAAAAATTACACTCGGGAAGAATGTATAAAAATCTTAACTACCCCACTAAGAGGAGAAATGTCATATTAAATAGTCTTTGCAAAAACCGAGTTTACGAGCTTACTTCGACAAGCTCAGCACATCGCAGCACAGCTAAAACGCCAAATTACTCATAAATATTTATATATTTTATGAGTATTCGTGAATCGCTAGGCTTATTTCTGCGTTATTCTCATTTACGAAACAGTCATCCGTCAGCTGACGGATGACTGTTATTTTTTATACTTATTTCTATTTATTATTTACTCTAAGCTTTAGGTCGGGGTAAATTGGCAATTTAATAATTAAAGACCTCTTCAAGACTTAATTCCTGAACTTTACCATAATTATTTAATAAAGTAAAATCAATTTTAGATTTACTTCCTACAATCAAGATATCATATTTTTTACCAGTAATATGTTCATCAAAGAATGTCTCAACATCAGATAATTCATAGTTTTGTACAGCATCATAAATATCTTTACGGATATCATAATCAATACCACGTTTCTTGTTGTTTTCGTATGTCCAAAAGATGCTAGATTTAATAATTCTATCAGTATTATATTGCTTAATAAGAGCCTCTCTACTATTATCAAAAGCTTTTTCTGACAAAGCAAGTTCATTCAATAATCCAGTAAGAGCATCAAGTGCCTCTTTCATCTTATCGGGTTGCGTACCAAGGAATCCAAATACATAATTTGATTTTCCTTTTTCGGAAGCGAGACGGTATCCTGCATAACTAGAATATGCAAGTCCTTTCGACTCTCTTATTTCTTGAAAAACAATACTAGACATTGACCCACCGTAATACTCGTTAAACATAGTAGAAATAGGTAATATTTCTTTATTAAATTCCACATCTTTTGATACAACAGCTATCATTGTTTGAACCATATCATAATCAACGAAGAGAATTTTTGGCTGTATAAAATCAAGCTCGGCAAATTCTCTTCGAGCTGGAATTTCTTTATACTCACCTGAAACATTATGATTTTCTTTAATTAACTCACAAATTTTATCAGACTCTCTAGGTCCATAATAAAAGATTTTATGCTTATAATCTAACAATTCATGAATAAGATTGGACAATACCTCTGGATTCAAATTACGTAATTCTTGCTCACTTACAATATCAGTAAACGACGATTCTTTGCCATACAGAGAGTAATTATAAAGTCCTCCCCAAAGGATTGTATTTTTATCTAATTTACTATTAAGTCTCGACTTAATAATCCCATCTACATAGTCATTATACACATCTTGATTTGATTGTGCACCAGCAAAAATTTCTTCCATAAGCTCTATTGCTGGCTCAATATTTTCGTCCAATCCATTTACAAAAACGTAAGATCTATCCGCACCTGCAGAAACATTAAAATTAATACCTAATTTAAACCATTCTTTTTGCAAGTCATCAATAGTTTTATCTTTAGTTCCAAGATATTTGAGATAATTAATTGCTATTGGTAAATATTTATTATTTTCTTTACCCATATCAAAAATATAGTACAAACTAAATATATCGTTAGATTCATTTTTAATATAATTAAACTCAAGACCATCTACAATATTTTTTGTTTCAATTTTATCTTTAAAATCGATAAATACTGGTTCCACATCTTGCGGCTCCATATCTTTTAGATCTTTCATAAACTCTGACTCGGCAGTTCTATTTATATTAAGCGGAGTAATTTCTGGTTTCTCAATATGTATAGCATCTTTGTCTTCGCCAATTCGTTTATAAATAACCACATAAGTATCTGTAAAGAACTCATTTGCAAAATCCACTAATTCTTGTTTAGTTATTTTCTCATATTCTTCGACCTCAAACACAACTTGCTCCCATGGTCTGTCGCTAATAAACGCATCTACAAAATAATAAGCAATAGAATTCCCTTCAACTGCTCTAACTTGTCTCAATTTCATTTGGTTCACGATTGCTTCAAGCAGCCATTCGTCAAATTCCCCATTTTTTATCTTTTCGAGTTCGATTATCAATAAATCTTTAACTTGCTCCAAACTTTGACCTTGTCGTGGAGTTCCCCCCATCTGAAACAAACCATAATCGTTCATTGCATAGGCATACGCATAAGCCGACATTACTTTTTGTTGTTTCACAAGATTCAAATCAATTAAACCAGCTTTACCATTATTTAGTATTTCGCTAATCATGTCTAAATATTTAGCCTCTTTAGATTTATTTCCAGGTGTTCTATATGACAATGAAACAGTTTCTCTTTCAGGTCCAAAAACATCTATTTCATCGATTGTTGTTCTATCTTCCTCTTCTTCATAAGAGAACTCAGGAAGGTCTTCATTAGCTTGCATTTGCCCCCAATACTTATCGATAAGTTTTATGGTTTCCTCAAAATTAAGGTCTCCTGACATACAAATAGCTATATTATTTGGAACATAATAATCAGCCTTAAATTGCATTATATTTTCCATTGAAGGATTTTTAATATGCTCACCTTTACCAATTACATTTATTCCATAAGGGTGTTTAAGAAAAAGAGTTTCCATCAGCTTAGAATTAGTTTTACGTCCGTCTCTATCTTGAATCATATTAAATTCTTCATAAACAGTTT
>JAQUBO010000052.1 GCA_028686735.1 Bacteroidales bacterium | reverse complement strand
AAGTCAAAGAACTTTTTTTCAATCCCAAATATCCCGAGAACATTTTCTCGTTGTTTTTGGGATTGCAAAAATAGATACATTTTTATTCCTACCAAAACTTTTTGCACTTTTTTTTAATTATTTTTTTTAATACATCGAAATGCTCCTGTAACACTGCGAGTTAGCAGCAAAAACATTTTCTTAAAATTAAAAATAAAAAACAAATTTACAATAGAAATTAAAAATATAACTATATTCGCAGCATATAATTTTAATAAAGTGAAAGAAAACATTGTAATAATACCAACGTATAACGAAAAAGAGAATATAGAAGCTATAATAAGATATGTCTTTACGTTACAAACCAAATTTAATGTATTAGTGGTGGATGATGGATCTCCAGACGGTACTGCAGGCATAGTAAAAGATCTTATGCAAGAATATGATAATAAACTCTTTATTTTAGAACGAAGTGGTAAATTGGGACTTGGTACTGCTTACATAGCTGGATTTAAATGGAGCCTAGAAAATGGCTACACCTATATATACGAGATGGACGCTGATTTTTCGCATAATCCTGACGATCTCGAAAAACTACATCAGGCTTGCCTTAACGGTGCAGATATGTCGATTGGCTCAAGATATAAAACTGGCGTAAATGTTGTAAACTGGCCAATGAGTCGAATATTTTTGTCTTATGGTGCATCAAAATACGTTAGAGTAATTACAGGAATGCGATTAACAGATCCTACAGCAGGGTTTGTATGCTATAATCGAAAAATTCTTGAAACTATCAATTTAGATAACATAAAAATGATTGGATACGCATTTCAAATTGAAATGAAATTCAAAACTTGGTTGCATAAATTCAAAATTAAAGAAGTATCTATAGTTTTTACAGACAGACAAAAAGGAACTTCTAAAATGAGCGGAGGAATTGTTGGTGAAGCAATTTTTGGCGTTTTTAAAATGAAAATTCAAAGCATTTTTAATAAAAACAAATACCTAGCGTAAAATAATCATAAAAATTGTATGGTTATCTAAAAAATATATATATATTTGCATTATTAAACAAAATTTAAACCTTATTACAAATTTAAAAATTAAAAATTATGAAAAAATTTACATTTATTTTATTGGCAATTACAATGTCAATATTAGGTTTTGCTCAACAAGCAAAATTTGATATGTCAAAAGTTCAAACACCGCTAAACCCAGACAACTTTGTAAACGATGCCAAAAGTGCATGGTTTGGAGGCGGTTTTAATTCTTATTGGACTGGTTCACAAGTTGATGATCAGTTTTTTATCGTTGGATCTGCATTTGACGAAGCTACAGTAGGAGATCAAATTACAAAAGTGAAGTTTTATCATGTACTAGGTGATGTAGAGTTTACGGGCGGTTCAGTAGTAACCTTTGATAATACACAATACACTATTAGAATTTATGAAAACCCAACTTTAGCTGGTGCTGGTGCTGCAAGCGGACTCTATGACACCCCAATTGGAACACCTGTATATAGTGAAACTGTAACTTTAAGTGCAGCAGAAAGTGGAACAATATATGAGCACACCCTAGGAACAGCTTATACTATTAATAGTAATGAGTTTTTTGTCTCAATTTCATTCGACAATGGCCTAGGTGCTATGAGGTTAGGCGGACCAGATACAGCCTATGAAGATGTATATTATATGTATTATCTTTCAGAAGGGGTAACTTATTGTACTACTACTGAATTCCAAAATGGCTTTATGTCTTTAGGCTTAGGTCTTTACGTTGATGACGGTGGTGCTTATGTAGAGCAATCAGACTTAGCAGCAAAATTTTTAGATGTTTATCCAAGTCCAACAGCTTATGTTACAACAAAAACCATAACTGAAACTGAAGATTTGGTTTTATACCCAATATTCGAAAATGCTGGACCTGATGCAACAAGTGCTAATGCAATGTACTCAGCAACAATTAATGGAGCAGAGTTAATTCCAGCAACAGAGTTTGATCTCACAACTGCCCCACTTGATCCTGAATACTTTACAACTATTTTTGATGATGCTGCTTACACATTAACTGTAGCTGAATTAGATGCTTTATCTTTACCAATAACTTTTGATGTTTGTTTTACAGTTACCTATAATGGTGAAGACCCAGTAACATCCAATAATACTGGATGCATTACTGTTACACGTGGCGAAGCTACTTCTACAGAATGCGACTTAGAAATGATCTTTATGACAAGCAATACTGACCCAACGCCTATTCCTTCAACATTAGCAATTACAGCTACTGACGACGTTACTGTATTCCCAGCTGTTATGAATAATGGTCCAGATGATGCAAATACAACTGCTACAGTTGCTTTCACAATTGATGGCACTCCTGTTGCTGCTCCTCAATCTATTGATTTAACAGGATTAACTAGCGGATCACTATCTCCTCTTACAGCTGCTGGTCAGATAATAACTGCGGCTAACATGGACGCTATGGGCTTAACTGGTACGTTTGATGTTTGCATGTCTATTACCTATGATGGTATTGACAATGTAACCGATAATAATGAGACTTGTGTAACAGTAACTAGAGATCCTGTTAATGTTGAGAATAACATTGCTGCTGCAATCTCTGTATTCCCTAACCCTGCTAACAACGTAATCACTGTTGCTAATGCAGAAAATGAGAATATCGTTATTCTTAATATGCTAGGCGAAGTTGTTGCAAATATTAGCAATGCTTCTTCAAACCAAGCTATTGATATTAGCAATTTATCTAATGGAACTTACTTTGTAAAAGTTAATTCTGAGGTTTTCAAAATTAACCTTGTGAAATAGTTTCAGTCGAAATAATTATTAAAAAATGTCCAATTGACAAATTGTCGGTTGGACATTTTTTTGATAACTCTCTGCAAGAATCCCGAAAAAAGACAGTTTTAATTATGCTGCGATACTAATTGGTCTGCCGAAGTGCGATGTGCAGCGATGCAATGTCGGGGCAAGGTCGTACATTCGATTCTCGCAGACACAAAAAAAAAATTTTACTTGTAAATATTTTTCAACAAAACACGCAAATGTGTTTTTTGTATTAATATTTTTATTACTTTTGCTTTAAATATAACACTTTATTTAACTAAAAAATTAAAAATTATGAAAAAAATTTATCTACTTATTATGGTATCTGTAGTATTCCTAGGAGCATTTGCTCAGAATACAGCAGAAAGGTCGTCAATAAAAAAGCACATTGTTGGAATTGACAATCACCAACAATCTCCAACAAATCTTAGTAAGGCTGTTATCTTATCAGAAGATTTCGAAACTGCAGCTTTACCAACTGGCTGGACTCAAATTGACGGCGATTGTGGCTGGTTATTTGGAGCAGATGGGTCAAGTAGTTATTGGACTGTTCCTGCACACACAAATTATGCTTATGCTAATGACGATTTATGTGGTTCTGGTGGAGATATGGCTGATGTTTGGTTAATTACACCAAGTATAGATTTAACATCTGCATCTGGACTTGTTTTAGAATTCGCGAGTTTTGCTGGAAGTGACATCCAAACAATTAAAACCTCTATTGACGGTGGCACGACTTGGAACGATTTAACAACAATTGAACAAAATGCAGCATGGACTACTGAGAGTATTTCTTTATCCAGTGTTGACGGTGAAGCAGATGTTAAAATTGCTTTTCATTTTAATGACGGAGGAAGTTGGGGGTATGGATGGGCTATTGATGATGTTTTAATATATGAATTGGCAGCAAATGATTTAGGTGTTATTGCAGCAACTCCTACAGTTGTACTTTCTGGTAACTCAGCAACTCCAACAGTTACAGTTAAAAACTTTGGAGGCTTAGCACAAAATGATTTTGACATTTCTGTTATAATTAATGATGGAACAACAGATGTTTACACATCGACTCTAAATGTTACCGCTGCGGCCTTAGCATCTCTTACATCTGAGGTATATACAATGTCAGATGAGTGGACAACCCCAGCAGATGGAACATACACAATTACAGCTTCTGTAACCTTAACAGGGGATGAAAACAGCGCAAATAATGAATTAGTATTTGAATGTACAATTATTAATTTTGACACATTTGCAGGGAATGCTACCACTGAACAATATGCAGGTTTAAATCTCGTAGATGGAGCGGTACTAGAACTTGGTACATTAAGCATAGACCCATTCCCTATGTCAGAAGAATGGACTGGAATGAACATTTACAGGGTAAATAGTGATTTTACTTATGGAACAGTTAATGAAGGCGTATATACTCCAGTAGGAACATTTACAGGAGTTTCTGGAACACCTACAGGTTTAGCCTATGATTTTGCAAGTGGAGTAATGTATGTTTGTGTTTTAAATGGTGATGATTTACCACAGCTTTGTACTGCAGACCTAGGAACTGGTGTCCTAACTCTTGTTGGAACGGGAACTGACGGTGCAATGATAAGTATTGACTTTGCAAATGACGGTTTTATTTATGGACCAGCACTTGATGACAACTTATATAAAATTGACCCTACAACTGGTGCTCAAACCTTAATTGGTGCATTAGGATTTGATCTTAACTACGGACAAGATGTGTCGTATAATATTGAAGATAACAGGCTTTACACTATAACTTGCGGTGATATTTATGAATTTGGATACTACGATATTACTACTGGAGCATTCAATTCTATTGCAGATATGGGAGGTGACCAATATGCTACTTTTGTTATTACAAAAAATCCAGAAGGGCCATTTGCAATTTCTTATACACCTGAAAACAATGCAACAGATGTTACTATTGACGCTATTGTATCAGCTACTTTTGATGTAAATATTACTGAGGTTGATTTGACTGGTATCACAATTACTCCAGATCCAGCTAACGTAGTAGCATCTATTGTTGATGATGTTTTAACAATTGCTCACGATGACTTTGCATATAATACAACTTATACTGTTTTAATTCCTACTGGTGCAATTTCTGATGGCACAGATAATTTAGGATATGATGTTACTTGGTCTTTCACAACAGCTTTAGATCCGACAGCATGTAACGATCCATCTAATATTATAATTTCTGATATCACAGCATTTGAAGCAAGTGTAACTTGGACAGAAAATGGTATTGGTGCAGAATGGTTTGTAAATTATGGTCCTGTAGGATTTGACCCTGAAACTGAAGGTACAACTCTAACAGCAAGCACTACCACACAAGCTTTAAGCGGACTTACTGAAAACACTACTTATGAAGTATATGTACAAGCAAATTGTAATCCCGAAACAAGTGCTTGGGCTGGACCAGTTGAATTTACTACATTACATGATTGTAGTGCACCTATTACAACATTACCTTATACAACAGATTTTACTACAGAAGAACCTTGTTGGGTAATTGATCAAACAAATGCTACTGAAACATGGGCATGGGACAGTGGAGCAGCTGAATTCATATGCCAATATGATGAAAATGGACAATTACAAGAAGAATTGTTAATATCACCAAAGTTCGATCTTAGCACAATATCAGACAATATTGCAGTTACTTTTACTTGGAATGCAAGCTATTATTGGGCAGTTGATCCAGAAAACGGATATGACATGTTTCTAAAAGTTTCTACTAATGGTACCGATTGGGTGGAATTGTGGAACGAAACAGACGAAGGAGTTTTTGAGAATTGGACAGATTATATTACAACTGTAACTGCTAATGCTTATGCAGGAGAACCATCTGTTTGGTTTGCATTTAATTATTATGCCCCAGTAGGTGATGGTGCTGCATGGTCAATAAAGGATTTTACTGTTGATGTAGTTTCTAGTTCTAAACTTGACAATATCAGCGAAATCTCTGTTTATCCTAACCCTGCTAACAACGTAATCAATGTTGCTAATGCAGAAAATGAGAATATCGTTGTTCTTAATATGCTAGGCGAAGTTGTTGCAAATATTAGCAATGCTTCTTCAAACCAAGCTATTGATATCAGCAATTTATCTAATGGAACTTACTTTGTAAAAGTTAATTCTGAAGTTTTCAAAATTAACCTTATCAAATAGTTTTAAATAAAATATACTAGAAAAAGAGACTACTTGTTAGTCTCTTTTTTTTTGTTGATATTACACATTATCAAAATAATTAATTAAGTTTGTACAAACATTTAACTATTCACTTAAAAAACTTATACCATGAAGACAAAATTGTTTTTTATTGCTTTTATTTTTAGTAGTTCTTTTTTATTCGCACAAATAAACGAAGAAAAAAGCTCGTGGGTTGGCGGCGGATTTAACTCCTACTATACCGGTGCAGATGCTGGACATGAATTTTATATCGCAGGGTCAGAATTTGATCAAATCACAATTGGAGATGAAATAACAAAAGTAAAATTTTATCATTTCTTAGGAACATTATCATTCAGTTCTGGTCCAATTACTTTTAACAATACCCAATACACTATAAAAATTTATGAAAATCCGTCGTTAACTGGTCCATATTCAGGATTAGGTTTTTATAATACAACTATTGGCGACCCTGTATTCTCCCAAACTATTACCCTAGGTGCTGCAGAAAGCGATCAAATCTATGAGTTAACATTTTCGGAGTCATATACAGTTAACGAAAATGACTTTTGGGTAGCAGTATGCTTTGATAACGGTAAAGGAGCTATGAGAACTGGAGACGTAGATGAGTTGTCAGAAGGTAAATATTACATGCACTGGGATCGTTCAGATCTTGGAGTAGGAATACTTATAGGCAAACCTAACTTTAGCGGTTCTTTCACAGAACCAGAATATAGTCCTCTTGGGATTTCAATATTTGTTGATGATGGAGAAGTTTATGAAGAGCAATCAGACTTAACTATAAAATACTGTAATACATATCCAAACCATACTTCATACATTACAGAAAAAGCCATAAACATAAACGAAGATTTAATTATATATCCAATTATATTAAACAACGGCCCCGATGCTACAAGTAACATTGCAACAATAAATGCAACAATAAATGGAAATGTGCTTATAGAAAACACAGAAATTGATTTATCGGAGTCTTCCTCTCTTGGTAATGGCAACCATACTGTTATTAATACTGGAGGTGCAATAACAGTTACAGCTACTCAAATGAACGAGTGGGAAATAGCAGGTTTGTGTGATGTTTGTTTTACCGTTACTTATACTGGTTCTGACCCTATATCTGCAAACAACACAACATGCTTAACCCTTACTAGAGGTCAAATAACCCCAACTGAATGCGATTTACAAGCACTTTTTGTAACAAGTACTACAGACTTGACACCAATAGCCTCAGATATAAGTATTGGGCTAACAGATGATATTACATTACTTCCAGCTGTTAAAAACAATGGCCCTGATAATGCAAACAATTTCGCTCAAATAAAAATAACTGCTACAGGCGTTCCAATGCCTATAGAAGATTACTCTAAAAATCTTACTGGTTTATTAAGCGAGCAAACAATACTTTTAGCAGAATCTGGCTCAACAGTTACAGCAGAACTAATGGATCTAGCTGGATTAACTACTTTTGACGTATGCCTAACAGTTACTTATGCAGGAACTGATAATAACATAGAAAATAATGAAACCTGTATAACAATCACAAGAGAAGATCCTTCAAAAAGCCTTAACAACAATATTAGCACTATCTCAGCTTATCCTAACCCTGCAAGCAGCGTAATCACTGTTGCTAATGCAGAAAATGAGAATATCGTTGTTCTTAATATGCTAGGCGAAGTTGTTGCAAATATCAGCAATGCCTCTTCAAACCAAACTATTGATATCAGCAATTTATCTAATGGAACTTACTTTGTAAAAGTTAATTCTGAAGTTTTCAAAATTAACCTTATCAAATAGTTTTAAATAAAATATACTAGAAAAAGAGACTACTTGTTAGTCTCTTTTTTTGTTGATTAACAAAAAGTCTCAATATCATCTCCACCTTTACAATGTCTTTTCTTAACAAAACTTTAAACATTAAATTTTTACATATAGATTTTAAATGAATTAAAATTTTTACATTTGTCTAATAATTAATAAAATCTTATACTATTATGAAAAAATTAAGTTTTATACTATTGGGTTTACTAATAAGTGTAGCCAATATTTTCGCTCAAAGTCTTGAGCTTACCGATAAATTACCAAACGACCCCAATGTTATTGTAGGAACTTTGGATAATGGAATGAAGTATTACATAAGAACAAATGCTACTCCTGAAAAACGTGCAGAATTTACACTTGTTGTTCATGCTGGTTCTATTCTTGAGGATGAAGATCAACTAGGATTAGCTCACTTTACAGAACACATGGCATTTAACGGATCAAAGAACTTTCCAAAGCATGAGTTAGTAAACTATCTCGAATCTTTAGGAATGAAATTCGGTCCTGAAGTTAATGCTTATACTAGTTTTGATGAAACTGTTTACGGCATTAAAGTTCCAACCGATAGCGTAGAGTATGTTGATAAAGGATTATTAGTGCTTTACGACTGGGCTTCGCAGCTATCTATGGAAACCGAAGAAATAGATGCTGAACGAGGTGTTATTCACGAAGAATGGCGAATGGGACAAGGAGCTATGGATAGAATGCAACGTAAGTTTTTAAGTGTATTATTTCATAATTCTTTATATGCCGAAAGATTACCTATTGGTTCAATGGATATTGTTGATAATTGTGATCCTGACGTACTTAGACGTTTTTATAATGATTGGTATCGTCCAGATTTAATGGCAGTAGTAGTAGTTGGTGATTTTGATGCAAAAGAAATGGAGCAAAAAGTAATCAATCAATTTTCACAAATCCCTAAGCACAAAAATCCTAGAGAAAGATTTTTAGCCGATATCCCAAACCATGACGAAACTCTTGTTTGTGTTGCTACCGACCCAGAGGCTCCTGTAAGCATGGTTCAAATTTATTATAAACACCCTAGTAAACCAAGCGAAACGGTTGCCGATTATCGCGAAGATATGATTGCAATGCTGCTTAGCTCTATGCTTTCTAACAGATTAGCCGAACTAACTTTACAAGAAACCCCTCCCTTTGCTCAAGGTTTTGGTGCTTATACCGACTTTATCGGACCTACAGCTGTTTTCTTAAGTATTGGGATTGTACAAAATAACGATATTCAAAAAACACTAGAAACTTTAGTAGAAGAAAATCAAAGAATGGATAAACATGGGTTTACTCAAACAGAGTTAGACCGAGAAAAAGCTAATTTGCTTAAAAGTATCGAAAAAATGTACAACGAAAGAGACAAGCAAAAATCTGCAAATTATGTAGAAGAGTATAAAGCAAACTTTTTACCGCCTCACAATGCTTTCCCAGGTATCGAATATGAGTACAAATTATTTAATAAATATATTCCTGAAATTACACTAGATGAAATTAATCAATTTGCATCGGAATTGATTATCGATAAAAATACCGTTGTTGTTGTAATGGCTCCCGAAAAAGAAGGGCTAGTTATTCCTACAGAAAATGAAGTATTAGAAATGTATCACAATGCTAATAAAAAGGACGTAACACCATATATAGACAAAGTATCAGACAAACCTTTAATTAGCCAAATACCTAAAAAAGGAAAAATTGCTAAAAAAATTAAAAACAAAGAGTTAGACTACGAAACATGGACACTAAAAAATGGTGTTAAAGTTGTAATAAAAACGACCGATTTTAAAGATGATGAAATACTTTTTGAAGCAAAAAGCAAAGGTGGCTATTCACTATATGAAGCAAAGGATGATATTAATGGACAGTATTCGGCTAGCATAGCTAATGAAAGCGGGCTTGGCGATTTTGATAAAGCAGAATTAACAAAATACATGTCAGGTAAAAACGCTAATATTAGATCTTACGTTCGTGAAACTACCGAAGGATTAACAGGGAGTAGTTCAATCGAAGATTTTGAGACTTTACTAAAAATGATACATGTATCATTTACAAATCCAAAAGTTACAAAAACTGCAACAGCCTCTTTGATTAACAAAGAAAAAGGAATGCTAGAGAACTCTATGCTCGACCCACAATCAGCTTGGCAAGACACACTACGTTGGACTATGAGTGCCTGTCATCCTCGCAGACAACCAACTACTCCAAACATGTTGGATGAAATAGATTACAACCGCGTTAGATATATTTATAAACAACGTTTTGGAAATCCATCTGACTTTACCTTCTACTTTGTAGGAAATCTGGATAAAAAGGCTACAAAAAAACTTGTTGAACAATATATTGGCTCATTGCCAATAGTTAATCGACCAGAATCCTTTAATGATATTGGAGCACGTCCACCAAAAGGTGTTGTCGAGAAAACTGTTTACAGAGGTAAAGACCCTAAATGTGTTGAAATCATTGCTTTCCATGGAGAGATGGATTACACATACTCTAATAGATTAGAGCTTGACGCTGTTTGTAAGATACTGTCAACCAGACTATTAGAAGAAATACGCGAGAAAGAAAGTGGAGTCTATTCTATTGGTGCGTATCCGTCATCAACAAATATTCCTTACGAAAACTATAATATATCTATTTTCTTTAGCTGTGATCCAGAACGTGAAGAAGAGCTTGTAGGTAAAACTTTCGATATTATTAAAGATATCAAAGCAGACGGAATTGCCGAAAAAGATATCCAAAAAGTTATTGAGAAAGAAAAACGTGAGTTCGAAACAAATATTAAAGAAAACAGATACTGGAAAAACCTTATAATGGAAATCGAAGCAGGTACTATGACAGTTGATGATTATAACACATATCTCGAAAATGTAAATAATATTTCAATTCAAAGTATGAAAGCTGCCGCAAATAAATACTTTGACATGAATTCATATTTAAGAGTAAAGTTACTCCCTGAAAAAGAATAACAAATAATTAGTGTCCATCTATAGTGTCCGATTTACTCACAATGGAATTTTAATTTAGCGGTGTTCGTGATACCGCTTCGCTAAATTCTACGTTACGATTGCATCGGTAATCAGTCATCCGCCAGCTGACGGAGTAAACATCTGCTTACCGATGTTTCGCAAACCTTAAACTCGGACATTATAGCTCAGACACTTAAATTTATTGACAAATACTAATTTGCCTTTGGAAAATTGGTATTACCAATATAAAAAAACTATACTTTTAAGATTTCTTGAAGAGAAGGGTAAGTATTTTGTAAATAATTTTCTAATAATATTTGATTTATCATTATAACATCGGTAATATCTTCTTCTGTTTGGGGATTTAGTTTATAGTTTCCGATAAAGTCCATATTAAACCACCACGTTTCTTTTAAAGCAAAACCTTTTTTATAAGAATAGATATGATATGTTTTTCCTAATAAATCGTGTAAAATTATATCTTCAGGTTTAATCCCACACTCTTCGCATACTTCTCTAACAGCAGTCTCCTCTGGTAACTCTCCAGGTTCTACCTTTCCTTTCGGTAAATCAACAAATCCCAAACGTTTAATAATTAACAGTTCTGCCTTCATATTGTGGATAATGCCACCAGCAGCCTGTATAAACGTAAAATACTCGTTAAAAAATTGCAGATACTCATTCTCATTTATACCGTAAATATTTATAGAACACAAATTATTAGTATCTAAGAAGATATTTAAATGATTTTGTAAGGAATGTTTATCCAAAAAATGTATTTTTGTTTTAATTTTTTCATCAGATACTTTTTCTGATAACAAAATATACTTTTTATTGTAAAATATTTTAATCATAACCCTATGGAACAAGTTTCAAAACAAATCGCTGCAAAACTTTTACAAATTAAAGCAATTAAACTAGACCCTGCAAATCATTTTACTTGGGCTTCTGGTTGGTTTTCGCCAATTTATTGCGATAATCGAAAAACACTATCGTATCCAGAGGTTCGTAATTTTATTACCGACTCGTTTATAAAAGTTATTAACGATAACTTTTCAGACTTTGATGTTGTTGCTGGCGTTGCCACAGGAGCAATCGCACAAGGAGTATTAGTTGCCGAAGCAATAAATAAGCCTTTCGTTTATGTAAGATCAAAGGCAAAAGAGCATGGCATGGGTAATCAAATTGAAGGATACTTAACTGCTGGAAAAAAAGTATTAGTTATAGAAGATTTAATCTCTACCGGAGGAAGTAGTCTTAGTGCAGTAAAAGCTATTCGAGAAGCAAATTGCAAAGTTATAGGAATGTGTGCCATTTTTACATACGGATTTCAAAAAGCAACAGATAGTTTTGAAAAAGAACAGGTAAAACTAATTACCTTAAGCAATTATGACTCGTTAATAAAATATGCAGTAGAAACTGGAGATGTGTCCGAAGCAGAACTCCTATTATTGCAAGAATGGCGTAAAAACCCAGCTACTTGGAAAAAATAAAACTTTACATGCGTTTGTTCTGTAGTTTATAAAAATTAATTTCGAGTTTTAAAATATTTTTCATAAATTTGATAACTGTAAAACTGTTATTTTATAAACCTTAATAATATTTAACATGGAAAACAACTATCAAGATCCAGCTCAACGAGCTCCTAAACAGCCAGATCAGGCAAGTCAACAACAATCAAGTTCACCCCCTTTACCAAACCAGACTTCTCCGCCGCCACAACAACAACCGCCGCAGCAACAAGCTCCGCCACCACCACAACAAGCACCGCCGCAACAACAAGCACCGCAACCTCAGTATCAGCAACCACAAGCACAGTATCAGACTTCGCAACCACAATACCAACAGCCACAACAACCTCAAGCACAAAATTACAATGCACCGAAACTCTATCCACCAATAAAAACTGGAGAATGGATAGGTGTAATGATTATTATGATGATCCCCATAATTAATTTTATAATGCTGCTTGTTTGGGCTTTTGGAACTGGTAACCCAAATAAATCAAACTGGGCAAAAGCAACATTACTGATTGGCATAATTACTAGCGTTTTAATCTTTGCAGTTTACTTAATAGTATTCCTAGTTGCAGGAATCTCAATGAATTTATAAGTTTTTAACAAACAAACATAAAAAAGCAACATCAGGCAAGGCTTTAATTTAGCCCGCATTATTACTTGCATGTAATTTCAGGTTGTAAATTTTTATTACTTTTACAATCTGAAACTACTTATTTTTATGCACATGATAATAAATCAGACCTATCAAACGATTTTACATAATAATCAATCTAAAATAGATAAGTTAGTAATTAAAAGGCTTATATTTGGCGTAAATATGACTGCTGTAGTACTCTCAGATAATAGTATTGGTGTTGCTAGTACATTATTTCAAAAACGATCACGTCCACATAAGCAAAATAGATATTATGGAGATTTTTCACCTTCAAAATATTGTAATCAAAAAGTTTCTGATTTATTCAAATTTGGAAGGAGTTCCGATTTAATAGACAGTTTACGCATTGCTGTTTTAAATGCCATATCATCTAAACAAGTAGAAGCAGCTAATTATAAAATCATCTACAACACAGACCCAATTGATTTAATAAACATAGACACCAATAAAAGCATTACATTAGTCGGAGCTTTTAGGTCATATATTGATTTAATATCCAAAACCAGTGCAAAATTAAAAGTTTTAGAGCTAGATGAGAATATTTTTATCGAAGAGCATAAGAAATTCTACATCCCTGCCGAAGAATATAAAACAATACTCCCAAACTCAGATATTATAATTATAACAGGTTTAACTCTAGTAAACAATACAATAGATGGTTTATTATCGGCAGCTAAAAAAGAGTCTCAAGTTATTGTTGTTGGGCCAAGTGCTAATGTTCTGCCTGATATACTATTTAAAAATGGAGTTGATATAATAGGAGCAACACGCTATAATAATCCTGATTTATTATTTATGCTTATCCAAGAAGGAGCAAATGCGTATCATTTATTCAAATATTGTGCACAAAAAATCTGTATAATTAATGAATAATGATGTTTTAAATGACAAATGGATTAAAGCTGCTGTAATTGGGACTATTTGGGCTGCTTCTGAAATTGTATTCGGCAGTTTTTTACATAATCTAAAAATACCTTTTAGTGGCAATATTCTTACGGCCGTTGGATTGATAATACTAATCTCATCTTCTTTTCTTTGGAATATAAAAGGTGTATTTTGGAGAGCAGGACTTATTTGTGCGGTAATGAAAACGATGTCTCCCTCAGCAGTAATATTTGGACCCATGATAGCAATCTTAATCGAAGCTATACTACTTGAAATATCGATTTTATTTATTGGCAAAAATTATTTTGGTTTTATTATTGGTGGAATTCTAGCAGTATCGTGGAACTTAGTACAAAAGATTATAAGCTACATTATTTTTTATGGATGGGATATTATCGAAATTTATAAAGGTCTTGTCAAAATTGTCGAAAAACAGATAAGTTTTCATTTTGACCTTCTCTGGCTACCAATAATCATTTTGCTTTTAAGTCATGCTATTTTTGGTGTTCTTGCAGCTTTGCTAGGAATTAAGGCGGGCAAAAAAATCAAAAATAAATCATATAAACCAAAAAATATTGAACCTAATAAAACCACTTTACATAAAAAACAAAAACAAGACATCAAACACTCTACCAGATGGTTGATTATAAACATTGTCTTAATGATTAGTGGTTTTTTAGTTTTAAAATTTACAAGTTGGTATATTTGGAGCATTATCACAATTCTCATTGCATCAGTGTGGATAACACGATATCGACGAGCACTAAAGAAAATTTCCAATCCTAAATTTTGGATAATCTTTGCTATTATCACAATGCTTACAGTTTTTGTGTTTTCTAGATTACATTCCGATAAAAATTATCTTATTAATGGAATTATTGCAGGTGTTCAAATGAACTTTAGAGCAATAATCATAGTATTAGGATTTTCGGTAATTGCTGTTGAATTATACAATCCCATAATACGTAATTTTTTTAACAAAAGCTCTTTTAAGCAATTACCTATTGCTCTTGAACTAGCTACCGATAGTTTACCTGAGTTTATTGCCGCCCTTCCCGATTTTAAATCAGCTATCAAATCTCCTGGAACAGTTTTTTACTCGGTACTTTTAAAAGCAGATGCACGTATCCACCAAATATCTAATAGTTACAAAGCAAAACCGAATATAATTATTATAACAGGAGAAAAAAACCAAGGAAAAACCACTTTTATAAAAAAAACCATTAACGTATTAAAAAAACATAAAGTAAATTATGGAGGTGTTTTTTCAGAGAAACAGCTCGTTAATAATAACTGCATAGGCTATGACATTGTTGATATTAAATCTAAAATTAAAACTCCATTTTTACAACAAGGCGACATGCTTAACTCCGAAAAAAACATGAAGTGGACGATTGTTAAACAGGGTTTAGAATTTGGAGTCCAATCATTAAAAAAGTCAGTTGAAAATAATGATGTAATAATTATTGACGAAATTGGTCTGTTAGAATTGCAAAATAAGGGTTGGTCGGATATTCTTAATGAAACTAAAAACCAGCATGGGAAAACATATATTTTATCAGTTCGTAGAATGTTTGTAGAAGATTTACTTAACAAATATAATTGGATAGATTATAATATAATTGATATTACTGATACTACTCCAGAAACTATTCTAACACTAATACAATGATTGAATAACAAGGCTTAATGTAACTCCTTCGTAAAATAATTTCTGCTCTTCGTATATCCAAAATCTTAACGTTTTCCTTTTAATTCTTTTAATTTCAAACAAACATTATAATATATTTATCCTATTTGTAAGATAATTTTGTGTATTTTAGCATAATAAACCTAAAACAAACAACTATGAAAAAAAATTTATTCCTTTTAGCTTTTGTACTGATGTCTTTATTTTCATTTTCACAATTAGTTACAATATCTGGTGAAAATCAAATTCCACAAATAGGACAAGAAATAGTGTATAATAATATCAATGTTTTTGGCTTTAATTTAGCTGGCACCCCAGATGGGATTAATACAATTTGGGATTTCTCAAGTTTAACAATTACAGATCAAGTAACATTTAGTTACACAGATGCAACAACAGAACCTGCAACATCAGATTTTCCTGATGCAACTATAGCAGAAGCAATAAGCGGTACTGAAGGCTTAATGTATTTTAAAACCGACAACTATTTTATGGCTAGAAAAGGCGCTACAGGATCAATGTATTTAAATTATAATCTTGATAGTGCATTATTATTGTCATTCCCAATTACTGCCGGAGAGAACATCGAAAACAGTTATACCGGAGTGCTTTCTGCACAAAATCTTGATATGGAAATTGATAATGGCCATGTTGAAATAAATGCGGATGCACAAGGGACGATTACACTGCCAAACGGTACAGTATTAACAGATGTGCTTAGAGTCCATGTTGTGGAAAATTTTAGAGGAATGTATGATATGGGCTTTGGTCCAACAGAGGTTATTACAATTAATGATAATTTTTATTACTGGTTCCATGAGGACTATACAAACCCAATTTTTGTCTATGGGACAACTACTGTTGGTGGACTATCGTCAGATGAAACAGAATCATTGCGTTTTCAACCTATCGTTATAAGTGATACTGAAGAAGAGAGCGTAAGCACTAATCTGATTTATCCTAATCCAAGTAACGGAACATTGAATATTCTTGAAAGCGAAAGCTATGATATTGGTAGAGTATTAAATATTTATGGGAAAGAGGTTAAAACTTTCGTACCCTCATCAACCATTGGCATTTCAGACCTTTCAAATGGAGTTTACTTTATTGTTTTGAATGGAACAAAAGGGAAAAACGTATCTAAAATCGTTCTTGAAAAATAGTTTAGTTATTTTCAGACACTTATGGATGTTGCACTCTACTTCTTTCAATAATATTAAATAAATACTTTTCGAAATTATCTGTTGGCGATGGTGCGGGCGACATTAAGAGTGTACCATCAGGACTTATCAAATAATAAGTTGGATAAGTTGAAACTTTATAGGTATTTATAACATCAGAATTAATTTCTGTAAACAAATAATCCCAGTCATAGTTATTATCAGTCATAAATTTTGCGGCATTTTCTCTATTATCATCAGTAAACACCGTTAAAAAAACACAATATCCTTTATATCTCGCATAAATATTTTTTATAAGGTCAAATTCTGCTTGAGATGTATAAGTTGTTGTATTAGCAAAACTCAAATACACATATTTCCCTCTATAATTAGAGAGTTTTTTCATATTCCCCTCAGCGTTTGGGAGCTCAAATGGAGGTGCAATAGTTCCGTTTGCAAGGCTTAATGTTTTGTCAGCGATATTTTGTGCAATTATTTTATGCTTTTGATAATCTGTAGAAATATAAAGAGAATCTAAAGTTAACAAAAGTGGTAGCCAAGTAAGATTTTTATTTGCAAAACTATCATTAATGCCTTTTAACATTACAAGTTCTCTAAACTGCTTATTTCTAAGTTCAAAATGTTCTGACAAAAGCATATTAAGACGTTTAACACTATGTCCATAATTGATCACAGCATACAGATAAGCCCCATTTTTTGAAACTAAATACTTATCAAAATAATCGCTGTATATATTATTAAATAAATCCATATATGCTGGATTATCGTGCAATACTGAATCCTTAGTAAAATAAGCATAAATAAGTGCTTTTTCATATTGCTTTTGCGTAGCCAAATTTTTTAATGCTGCTATCCTATATTTTTTATATCCCTTAAAATAATCATTATCTGCATATTCATATCGCTTATTAATTTCGTTAATAAATGTATCAACATCAGTTTTGAGGCCTAATGAATAAATATCAAGAAATTTTAAATCATGATATCTTGAATAATAATAATCAAAATCAATTATTAGATAATTTAAATCTGTTTTCTTTAAGTTTTTTACTCCGATATGGACTTTCTCAGGAACAAAAAATGGATTAAAAATATCTTTTGCTTTTTTTTCGGCAAATTGGGGTAAAATAATCTCATATTCTTTATCTGGCTCGACAAAAAAATAAGCATGGTAAATACCAAACTCTCCAAAAACATAGGTAATCTCCTCTATATCTGCCTCCGTTTTAAAATTACCTTCTGGGTCAATCTGCAAACGAAACACTTCTTCCTTGGTAAAGGTAATTCGGTCGATATAACGATAAAAAATAAGTTCATTGCCAGCATAATCTTTTGCAGTTCCAAAAACCACTGAGGCCTTCAAGAAATTACAAGCTCCAAAAACAATTAATATGAAAATTATAATATTACGCACATCCAAATTATTTCAATTACAAACTTAGTTCTTTTAAACAAATTCTATACTATAACAGATAAAACCCTTAGATTATTTTATTTGACAAATATAAAATTCATCTAATAATAAAAAATATAAAATTATATTACAAATATGCATATATTTTATTATTGGAATTAACTTAAATTAGACTATTTTCGCAAAATGGTTTTTGAAGAGATAAATATATGGGGACTTATAATACGTGAGCCAGGAACAATCATCAGCGATTTTATAATGGGTTTTTTTTGTATTATATTTTTTGCTAAACTATTAACAAGCAGAGACTTTAAGCAACAAAGGTATTTCTCACATTTCTTCCTTTTTCTTGGACTTTCTTCGTTTGTAGCTGCCTTTGCTCATGGGCTATACTACTATTTTGGAATTTACTTACATAAAATTAGTTGGTTGTTAACTGGGTTTGCTACTTATTTCCTTGAATTAGGCTCAACATTATTATTTAAAAATAAAAAATTTAAATCAAATTTTATAATTTTTATTAAATTACAATTAACGATATATATTATATTGCTGCTTTTTTACGAAAATTTTGCAATTGTAAAAATAAATTTTGTTATATCTATGATAGGAATTTTAACTCCCATTTTTATTGTTGATATGATAAAAAGTCAAATCAAACAAAACCTATACATATTTCTTGGGATATTTTTAGCCATTCTCCCCAGCATATTTCATAATGCTGAATTTAATTTTCTTTACATTTTTAATATGAACGACCTTAGCCATTTCTTTTTAATTTTATGTATATTTTTTGTTTTCCATGGTTTAAACGCAAGATTTTTTAATACAGACGAATTAAAGTTAAAAAAAACATCTAACAAATAAGCATCACAATAAAATTAGTTCGGGTGCAATAAAAAGACAAACCTAAAAACATAGTTATGATAAGTAAATCATTTACAAAGATATTAATAAGCATCTACATCTTTGTATCAATAATCGCTTGTAATGTAAACGATCCAATACAAGAGCAAGAAGAAGACATTACTAAACCTAACGCAACAACAAGTTGGGAAAATCAAAAGTTCTCTATGTTTATCCATTGGGGCATATATTCAATCCCAGCTGGTGTGTGGAAAGGACAAAAGATTAACGGATATAGTGAACAGATAAAAGGTCATGCAAAAATCCCAACCGAAGAATATAGAAAATTAGCAAAAGTATTCAATCCAACTAATTGGGATGCCGATTCAATTGTATTATTAGCTCTTAAAGCAGGGATGAAATCTATAATAATAACAGCAAAACACCACGATGGCTTTTGTATGTTCGACTCCAAATACACTCAATTTGACATTATTGATGCTAGTCCGTATAAAAAGGATATACTTAAAGATTTATCAGAAGCCTGTAAGCGAAATAATCTCAAATTTGGGGTGTATTTTTCTTTAATTGATTGGGATTACGAAGAAGCAATGCCTTTTGTTTCTGTCCGAAATTCAGACTCAATACCTCCTCTGCACCATACATATAATTTGAATCAGATTGAAGAATTACTAACTAATTACGGTGATATTTCTGAAATTTGGTTTGATATGGGTTCCCCTACTTATAACCAAAGTAGAGAAATAGCAACACTTGTAAAAGAAATACAGCCAAATTGCATGATTAGTGGCAGAATTTGGAATAACCAAGGCGATTTTGTCGTTATGGGCGATAATCTTAAACCTGATTTCAAATTGGCAGTTCCTTGGCAAACTCCTGCTTCAATGTTTAATGAGACTTGGAGTTACCGATCGTGGCAAAATAGACCAAGTGTAGAAGAAAAGATTAATGAAAAAATTCACGATTTATTAAGTGTTGTCAGCCTAGGAGGAAACTATTTACTAAATATCGGACCTAAAGAAGATGGCTCAATTGTCCATTTTGAACAACAAGTACTTGAAGGTATTGGCAACTGGTTAAAAGAAAACGGAGAGGCAGTATATGAAACATCGGTAGCGCCTATAGACACTCAAGATTGGGGAGTAATTACAAAAAAAGAGAATAAATTATATCTTCTTATTCTTAAATTTCCAAAAAACAATAAAATAACTATAAATGGACTAAATTCTAAAATAAATACAGCACGTCTTGTTTCTGATACAAATATCTTTATAAACTACTCAACTAAAGATAACAAACTCGAACTAGACTTAACAAATATAATAAACAAAGACAAATATGCCACAGCTATTGTATTAGAATATGAGGGTAAATTATCATATACACCTAATAATGCAATCTATCCAAATGGAGAAGGAGCATATATTTTAAATTGGGATAATGCAACAAAACTACACACTTTCAGTGGACATGATTATTACTCTACTAAACCAATCGTTGTAAAACTACAATGGGCTTTATGTTGTCATAATAATGAAATATTTAAAATACGCCTTCCGATTGAATTTTCTCCTGCCACTAAATTATCTAAAAACGATAAAGCATACATACGACTTCCAACTCAAACAGTAAGTCTTTTACAAAAAGTTAAGTCTTATTATGCACAAGATTAATACCAATTTAATCACAAAACACCCGATATAAATTGATTATTTTACGCATTTGCTTCGTTAAAAAATATTGACGT
>JAQUBO010000051.1 GCA_028686735.1 Bacteroidales bacterium | reverse complement strand
AATCAAGAAACCATTCTACGTTTCACAAATACTACTGTAAACAGTTCAGATAATACGTACTCATCTTATATAGCTGGGATAAGAAAAGATGGCACTGGAGCACAAGAATTAGCATTTGGCACAAGCGCATCATCTTCAGCTCCTACCGAAAGAATGAGAATTGACGGGAGAGGCTATGTGGGAATTGGAACGACTTCGCCTGCAGCAAAACTAGAGGTTGATGGAGGTTCTAATCTTGGTACTACTGCTTTACAACTCGTCAGAGTTGGCACAAACTCTAACCCAAGATTTATTATAATGAGCAACGGTGGTGCGAGCATAGGTGCCGATTCAATACCACCTAGTGATGGTTTATATGTTAACGGAAAAGTTGGTATTGGAACGACTTCGCCTTCATCAAAACTCCATGCGATAGATGATGGAACTTATACTATTTATGGTGAAAACACTTCCGAATATGATAGATATGGAGTATATGGTGTTTGTAATACTAGAGCATATTATGGATATGGAGTTAAAGGAGTTGGTGGTTGGAGGGGGGTCTATGGTAGTGCAAATGTGCCTGGTACAGGTTATCGATATGGAATTTACGGTTATGCATATAACAGTGATGCCAGTTCTGGTATTTCTTATGGCGTATATGGTTCTGGATACTCATCAGGTGGTGATGAGTATGCAGTTTATGCTGCTGGAAATTTCACCTGTACAGGAACAAAATCTGCAACTGTAAAAACAGAAGAGGGACCAAAAGAATTATACTGTCAAGAATCTCCTGAAAATTGGTTCGAAGATTTTGGGAGTGGTGTAATATCGAATGGAAAATCTGTTGTTAATATCAAATCAGACTATTTAATGACTGTTACAATTAACTCTCAACATGCAATAAAAGTATTCATTACACCTAATGGACCAATGGGAAATTGGTGGGTTGAGAAAAAAGATGACAGTTTTATTGTTCATGCTCCAGATGCTCAAAATGATACCGAATTCGATTTTCGTGTAGTTGCAAAAAGGAAAGGTTACGAAGACATAAGACTTAAAGATGCTCCAGGAGCTTATACAGATAAATTCCTATATCCCGACGTGGGTGATGTACCTGCTAAATATAGAGAAGAATGGTTAAAAGCAAATGCAAATAAGGAAGAGAGATAAAAACATATCCAAATCGCATGGTTTTTGTGCAATCCAAGTATGTTACTAATTTCCTTCCCGCACCCTTTGTTTCCCTGAAAGGAGGCTTACTCACTTATGATATAACATTACATTAGTATTATAAATACTAAATTCTGTTTTGATTTTTTTGGTTATAACTTTAATGTTTTTACTTCAAAATTCTCAAAAAAAAATCTTACCTTTGTTAGCAAATAAATAAAAATATGAAATATCTAAATTTTGACACACTTTTTAACTTCTCTAAAGAAGCTCTTTTGGCAGCAGGTGTTCCAGACGATGATGCTGAAATAGTTGCCGAAGTATTATTAGAAGCCGATAAATTAGGCATAGACTCACATGGTATAAATCGCTTAAAACCAATATATCTTGATCGTATAAAAGATGGTATTTTAAATCCCGAAACAAAAATAGATATTGAACGTGAAAGTTTTACGACAGCAGTTTTAAATGCTAATAATGGTATGGGACATGTTGTCTCCAAACAAGCAATGCAAATGTGCATTGATAAAGCCAAAACCTATGGAATGGGAATGGTTGCAGTAAAAAACAGTTCTCATTACGGAATTGCTGGTTACTATGGACTTATGGCAGCAAAGGCAGGAATGATAGGAATAACTGGCACAAATGCACGACCATCAATTGCTCCTACGTTTGGAGTTGAGAATATGCTTGGAACAAATCCATTAACTTTTGTTATGCCTAGTGACGAAGAGTTTCCTTTCTTTTTAGACTGTGCAACATCGGTTAGCCAAAGAGGTAAATTTGAATATTATGCAAAGAATGGGAAAGAACTCCCAAAAGGTTGGGTTATTGATAAAGAAGGAAACTCTAAAACAAATGCCGAAGAGGTTTTAAAAGACCTAGTTGCCGGCAATGCTGCACTTACACCACTTGGAGGTGTCGGAGAAGACACTGGAGGTTATAAAGGTTATGGATATGCTACAGTCGTTGAAATATTGTCAGCTGCACTGCAAGGCGGAGGGTTTATGAAAGCTCTTTTGGGAGTCGAAAATGGAAAAAAAGTACCTTACAGATTAGGACATTTCTTTATTGCAATTAATATTGAAAACTTTATTGATTTACCTGAATTCCAAAAAATTACTGGTAATATTTTAAGAGATTTACGTAATTCGCAAAAAATGCCAGGACAAGAAAGAATTTATACTGCTGGAGAAAAAGAATACAAAAGCCTAGTTGAACGCTCTAAAAATGGAGTACCTATCAATGATGCACTTTGGACAGAAATGAAATCTGTAGCACAACAATATGAATTGAAAGAATTTTATGATTTATTCAAAATAAATTTATAAATTTGCAATTATCATTTACACATTTCTATGAAAACAATTGAAAACTGGTTCAGAGCAACTGACGGACAAACTATATTTTACCACGAATTTTTACCAAACAAAGGTGAAGTAAAATTTGTTGTCCAGATTGCACATGGCATGGCAGAACACTCGGAGCGCTATTCCCATTTTGCTGAGTTTCTAGTCAAACATGGTGCAGCAGTTTACGCATCAGACCATAGAGGACATGGTAGAAATGTGAAAAACACAGACCAATACGGAGTTTGGCCGAACAAGAAAACATGGTGCACTATAGTTGACGATATAAAAATACTAAATGATATAAGTGCAAAAAATTATCCCGATATCCCCATATTTATTTTAGGCCACAGCATGGGGTCGTTTTTAATCCGTACCTTCATTACAACATACAGTAGTGGTTTAAAAGGTGCGATTTTAACAGGTACTGCCTCAAATCCTACACCTATATTACAAGTAGGATATTGGATTGCATGTTTACAATGTTTCTTTGGTGGCGTTAGTAAAAAATCTAAATTGTTGGATAAAATGTCTTTCGGAAGCTTTAATAAAGGATATGATACTCCTTTTCAATGGCTATCCAGAGACCAAAAAGCTGTTGATAATTACATAAAAGACCCATTGTGTGGAGGTGTATTTTCTTGCTCGTTTTATAGATCATTTTTTGCAGGTCTTATCAATATTAATAAAATAAAATTTGCAAAAAAAATTAACAGAGAAATGCCAATGTTATTCCTATCGGGCAGTAATGACCCCGTTGGAGATTACGGTAAAGGCGTTTTAAAAGCAGTAGAATTTTACAAATCTGCCAATATAAAAAATGTGGAGTATAAACTTTACAAAGATGCTAGACACGAAATTATAAACGAAACTAATAAAACTGAAGTTTATCAAGATATTATTGACTGGATAAATAAAATAATTTCAAATGGCTAAGAAATACATTTTGGCTCTCGACCAAGGTACTACAAGTTCACGTGCAATTTTGTTCGACAAAAATTTTGATGTAATAGGTATAGAGCAATCCGAAACTACTCAATTATTTCCAAAACCTGGTTGGGTAGAGCAAGACGCAACCGAAATAAGAGAAACTCAAATATTTGTCGCCAGAAAATTATTATCTCGCCTTAATATTGAAAGCACCGATATTATTACTACTGGAATTACAAACCAACGAGAAACTACTGTTATTTGGGACAAAAAAACTGGAAATCCCGTTTATAACGCAATTGTATGGCAAGATAAAAGAACATCGGAGCTTTGCGAAAAAATTAAAAATAAAGAAATTTCAAATTATATTAAAGAGGCTACTGGATTAATTGTGGATCCATACTTCTCTGCAACTAAAATTAAATGGTTACTTGAAAATGTTCCAGGATTAAAACAAAAAGCAATTAATAACGAAATTTTGTTCGGAACAATTGACACTTGGTTAATTTGGAATTTAAGTAAAGGAGCTAATCATATTACTGATTACTCAAACGCATCGCGAACCATGTTATATAATATAAATGATAAATGTTGGGATAAAAAAATCTTAGATTATTTTGATATTCCTGAAACCATTCTACCGCAAGTAAAAAACTCTGCCGATAAACACGGCTTTATAAGCGAGGGCGTTTTAGGAAAAAATAAAATACTTTTGTCTGGAATAGCTGGAGATCAACAAGCTGCATTATTTGGGCAAACCTGCTTTGAACAAGGAAGTGTAAAAAATACTTATGGTACAGGCTGTTTTATGCTTATGAATACAGGTGAGAAAGCTGTAAAGAGTGCATCAGGTCTTATTACAACAATAGCTTGGGGGTTAAACGGAAAAATTGTATATGCTTTAGAAGGCAGCGTATTTATTGCAGGTGCTGCAATACAATGGCTACGAGACAAATTAAGAATAATCGAAACTGCACAAGAAACCGAAAAAATAGCTTATAGTGTTAAAGATACTGCTGGCGTATATATTGTTCCAGCTTTTGCCGGATTAGGTGCTCCATACTGGAATATGAATGCTCGCGGAATAATTTGCGGACTTACAGGAGCAGCAGATTATAGACACATAGTTAGAGCAAGTTTAGAAGCCATGGCTTTTCAAACTAAAGATGTGCTAAATGCTATGGAAAAAGATGCGGAAATTTCAATTAAAAACCTAAATGTAGATGGCGGAGCCTCCAAAAACAACTTTCTACTCCAATTTCAAGCCGATATTCTAAATATTAATGCTACACGCCCTGTTTTAATTGAGTCAACTGCCCTGGGAACTGCCTTTCTTGCCGCAATTGGTGCAAATATTTATACCATGGACGAATTAAAAGCAAAACGTAAAGTCGATAAAACATTTATCCCTAAAATGTCTGTTAAAGAAAGAAATTTTAAATATGACGGCTGGACAAAAGCAATTAAAAAATCAGATTTATAATCTACTCAAAATCAAGATTTAGTTGATCTCGAAGGTTTTTAACTTCGGGATTTTGTTTTATCATATCTTCAAGTTTTTCTTGGTCGGATTTATAAGTTTTTTCGTGCTTAGTATTTCCTACAACATAACGTAATTCAAAATGCCTATTGTTTAATTCGGTTTTCAAAAACTTTAAAGTATTAAATAATTCAGCATCTAATTTAGATTTTATTTGATTATGCTCTACCGTTACCAAATAATGATTTTCAGACTCTCTCACAGGAACATGAGTTTTAAGAAACGAATGTAATCGTGGGTCATCATTTTTTAATTCAGCATATTTTTCCCAAACATACTTAAGCTTTTCATCAGTATAATCATCCGTCCCCAGATGCTCATAACTAATTTTGGGTTCACCGCTACTGTCAGTTTCAATTATTTTTTCAGTTGACTTTGCAATATCCTTTATTGATACTCCTATGTATGAGGATTTATTCTCAGAAACAGATTTCTCTCCTACTGGATCATCCGATTGCGTATCTGCATCATTTTTTTGTTCAAGTTTTTCTTCAGTTGGCTTCGCAACCACAGGCTCACTCGAGACCGTTGTCTGGGGAACGGCATCTTCCTTCATAATAGTTTTTTGTGGAACAGACTCTTCTTGAACAGAAGTTTTTTGCTCTACTACTACTTCAGTTTTTTTACTTTCAACAGGTTTACTAGACTCAGTATTATTTATCAAAGCCTCATTCTCAACATTACAAATACTCAGTAAAGCTAACTCAACCAGCAATCGTTTATTTTGACTTGCCTTATAATTTAAATCAGTCTTATTTGCAATGGCAATTGCCTGAAATAAAAACGAAACCGAACAATTTTTAGCATGTTCTAAATATTTCTCTTTAATATTTTTACCTACCTCCAATAAATCAATAGTTCCTGGGTCTTTACATATTAGTAAATCCCTAAAATGTGATGCTAAACCAGTTATAAAATAATTTGCTTCAAAGCCTTTTCTAATAACATCATCAAATATCAACAAACTTTGTGAGTAATTTGCATTAAGGAAAGCATTAGTAATATCAAAATAGATTTCATAATCGAGGACATTTAGGTTTTTAATGGTATTTTGATAAGTTATATCTTTTCCACTAAAACTAACTATCTGATCAAATATTGACAATGCATCACGCATTGCTCCATCGGCTTTTTGAGCAATTATTTGCAAAGCATCATGTTCGGCATTAATATTTTCTTTTTGAGCAACAAACTCAAGTCTGTCTCGAATATCATCAACACCAATTCTATTAAAATCAAAAATTTGACATCTAGAGAGAATTGTAGGGATAATTTTATGTTTTTCGGTAGTTGCAAGAATAAATACAACATGCTTTGGAGGTTCTTCAAGCGTTTTTAAAAAAGCATTAAAAGCTGCACTTGAGAGCATGTGAACCTCATCAATAATATAAACAGAGAAAGAACCAAGTTGTGGAGGTATGCGTACTTGGTCGATAAGGTTTCGAATATCATCAACCGAATTGTTTGAGGCAGCATCAAGTTCGTGAATATTTAGCGAACGTAACTTATTAAATGCCACACATGACTCACATTCGTTACACGCCTCAAATTCAGAGTTTACATTACTACAATTTATAGTCTTTGCGAATATACGAGCACAAGTAGTTTTGCCAACTCCTCGAGGACCGCAAAACAAATATGCTTGTGCAAGCTGATTTGTCTTTATCGAGTTCTTTAAAGTTTTGGTAATAGAATCCTGTCCAACAACCGAAACAAAATTATCGGGGCGATATTTTCGAGCTGATACTATAAAATCATCCATCTTGCTTATCTTATTTTTTACAAAAATAACAAAACGCTTTTAGTGATAAAACTTTTGTTGCATATTGTTAATAAAAATATTTAATAGACATGTTACAAAACATTATTTGTGCTTGTCAAACATAAATGATATACAACTTTTAATCAAAAAAGATAAAAAACACACTTTATTCAAACAATTTTTTACCAAATCATAAAAAAACATAAACGAACACCAAACAAGCACCAAATCAACTTAACACAACTAAAGGTGTTATCAAGAAGCATTATTAAAAGCCTTTTAAACACTTGAAAACTTTAAAAATTAAAAAAATCTTACTCAGTTTTTTAATAATTCGATTAAATAGATTAAATTTGCAGCCTTAAAAAATGAAATTAATTTAAGTAAAAATGGCAAAAAAGAAAAAAAACACTCCGGAAGATGATGGGTTTAAGTCTGTGGAATCAGCACTAAGCCGTGCAGAAAATTTCATTGAAACCAATCAGAAGGCCTTTATGTATGGTTTAGCTGCAATTCTAATTATAGTATTATTAGTTATCAGCTATTTTAAATTTATTCGTGAGCCCCGTATTCAAGAGGCTTGGTCAGAAGGCTACAAAGCAGAGTTTTATTTCGAGCAAGACTCATTTAATCTTGCCTTAAATGGCGATGGTGCTTATCCTGGATTTATCGACATTATAAGTGATTATGGCAGAACTCCTATGGGAAATGCTGCTAAATACTATGCTGGCGTTTGCTATATGCGTACTGGTGATTTTGAAGCTGCAATTGACAATCTAAAAAGTTTTAAAAGTAAAGATCCAATGGTTGGTGCAATGTCCATAAATCTAATTGGTGATGCCTACATGGAACTTGGCGACATCGACAAAGCACTAAAGAATTATCTTGATGCAGCAAAACATGCCGACAATGAGTTCCTTAGCCCAATATTTCTTATGAAAGCTGGACAAACCTATGAATTATTGGAAAATTATCAAGAAGCTTTAAATATTTATAAACGCATTGAAACAGATTATTTTGAAACTCCCCAACAAAGAGATGCCGAAAAATATATCAAACGGTGCGAAATGAAACTTTAACATAAAATATTTTTTTACATAATAATAGGGGGCTTAAAAGCCCCATTTTTTTATAAGAATATGGCAAGCAAACTAAAAAACTTATCGATTTACTCCGAAACAGGAATTGCAAAACAAACCGCAAATACTAATTTTACAATCGGAATTGCAGTTTCTGAATGGAATCAAGAAATAACCGCAAATTTGGCAGAAGCTGCAATAGACACTTTAAAAAAATATGGGTTTACCGACCAAGATATTATCTTTAAATCAGTACCAGGTAGCTTTGAGCTTGCCCAAGCAGCTCAATATATGATTAAAATTGCTAAAGTAGATGCTGTAATTTGTCTGGGATGCGTAATACAAGGAGAAACTCGTCATTTTGATTATGTATGTTCGGGAATTACTCAAGGAATAATGAGCATAAACGTAGAAACTGGAGTACCTGTCGCTTTTGGGGTTTTAACAACAGATAACCAACAACAAGCTTTAGACCGTGCTGGTGGTAAACATGGAAACAAAGGTGTCGAGGCTACAGTTGCTGCACTTAAAATGCTTCAATTAAAAAATGAGCTAACTAAAAGTGAGAAAAGATAAAATTATAATGTCTTTATTGGCAATATTTATGCTAGCCTCATGCGTTTCAGAAAAAAAATGGGAAAAAGCACGAGTAGTATATTATGATGACTTTGAAAAAAACATGTTTGTGAAAGCCAATAAACATTCATATTATAATTTTATCAAAGCGAAAGAAAAATTAAGCTCAAAAACCGAAATACTAATACCCGCAGAAGTTAAACTTGTCGAAGCAGCAAACTTCACATATATGAGATTGCATTTTGATGAAGAAACTTACGGAATGGAGTCGTATAGTTTTGGACACAATCTTGGAGGATATGATATAATGCTGGCAGAAACAAAATATCAGGCAAAAACTTGTGCCTGCAAAACTAGTGGTTCATACTTTAAAGGCTATTTTCTCGTTTATAATGACAATATCCTTAAAATTAAAACCGATAATAAAGACAATGTATATAATAGAGCAAAGCTATATGATTTCGTTGAAAGGCAACACGGATACGAGCTTCCTCAAGACATTAATACGATTTCTGATATTATATATTATTTAGAAAATATCAACAATTAACATTTGCAATCTATTGATATACAAGCATATAAAATTGCCTTAAAAAAAATTGTTAATAATGTTAAAAAGTACAATATCCCATTTTACGATAATTGCTTTAATTAATGTAAATTTGGGCTCAAATTAAAACAAAGGAAAAATGGGTAAAATCATTACATTAGCTAATCAAAAAGGTGGAGTTGGAAAAACGACAACAGCAATTAATCTTGCTGCAAGTCTTGCCGTTTTAGAGAAAAAAGTATTAGTAGTTGATGCAGATCCTCAAGCAAATGCAACTTCGGGACTAGGATTTGATATTAGAAATATTAGAACAGGATTGTACGAAACTCTTATTAGAGACGAAGATCCAGAGAATGTTATTCTTAGCTCAAGCATGGAAAATCTCGACTTGCTACCCAGTCATATCGACTTGGTTGGTGCCGAGATAGAAATGCTTGATTTACCTAACAGAGAAAAAGTACTAAAATATATCCTCGAAAAAGTAAGAGATAAATATGATTTTATCCTAATAGACTGCTCGCCCTCATTAGGTCTTATTGTTGTAAACGCCCTTACGGCATCCGATTCAGTTATGATACCAGTACAATGCGAATACTTTGCTCTCGAAGGCTTAGGTAAATTATTAAATACAATACGCATAGTGCAAGGGCATCTAAACCCCGAGTTAGACATCGAAGGATTTGTAATGACAATGTACGACTCTCGCTTACGGCTCTCTGATCAGATATTAGACGAAGTAAAAAAACATTTCGACACCATGGTTTTTCAAACAGTAATACATCGCAATGTTAAACTTGGCGAAGCTCCTAGCTTTGGACAAACAATATTTGACTATGATGTTGCTTCAAAAGGAGCAGATAACTATCTAAACCTTGCACGAGAGTTCTTGCAAAGAAATAATATGACAAAAATTAACGAAGAAGAAAAAGTAATAAAATAATATGGCTAAGAAAAATGCTTTAGGAAGGGGCCTGGATGCACTTATTGACACCAATTCAGGAACTAATAACGACAGACAGCGGGAAGCTAATGAAATAAAAATAGATTTAATAGAAGCAAATCCGTTTCAGCCTCGATCGAATTTTGATGAAGAAGCTTTACAAGAACTTGCAGATTCAATTAAAGAGCTTGGAGTAATTCAACCAATTACAGTAAGATATGTTGAATCAGGGAAATTTCAACTTATCTCTGGAGAACGTAGATTACGTGCATCAAAAATTGCTGGACTTATAAAAATCCCTGCCTATGTAAGAATTGCTGACGATCAGGGGATGTTAGAAATGGCTTTAGTTGAGAATATCCAACGCGAAGACCTTAACGCTATCGAAGTGGCAATAAGCTACCAACGACTAATGGAAGAATGCAAACTAACGCAAGAAGCTCTAAGTCAGAGAATTGGTAAAAAACGTTCAACAATTTCTAATTACACACGTCTTCTTAATCTCCCAGCCAAAGTTCAGTTAGGAATAAAAGAAGAAAAAATCTCAATGGGACATGCACGAGCATTAATCTCTATTAAAGAAGAAGAAACTCAATTAATGATTTATGATCAAATATTAAAATATGATTTCTCCGTCAGAAGAGTAGAAGATATAATCAGAGAACTAAACACCGAGAATAAACAAAAAATAGAAAAAGCTAAAAAAACTGTTCCAGCAACTGCCGAAGATTATGAAAAGTTGCAAGAACATCTTTCTAACTTTTTTGCAACAGATATTGCTTTAAAACGAAATGCAAAAGGTAGCGGTAAAATTACAATCCCTTTTAAAAACGATGAGGAATTTGAAAGAATAATTGCAATTCTTGATAAACTTAATACATAAAATTTGAAACTAAGATTAAAAATAGTAATTATACTTACACTATTATCTGTTGTTTGGCACACTTGTTCGGCACAAAAAGTAAACAAAGAACCGAAACGAGTGCACTCACCACGAAAAGCAACAATATACTCCGCTGTTTTACCCGGACTTGGGCAATTCTACAATAAAAAATACTGGAAAATACCTATTGTTTATGCAGGGATGGGTACTTTTACATATATAGCTATACAAAACCAACAAGAATTTAGTCGATACAAAACTGCTTTATTACAACGCTTAGACGGGCAAGAAGACGAATTTACAATAAATGGATCGCAAATATACAATGATCAAGCAATACTAAATTACATGGACAATTATCGTAAAAATAGAGACCTTTGCATAATCGGAACAGCTCTTTTTTATGCTATTCAAATTGTTGATGCTAATGTTGATGCAAATTTATTTGATTTTGACATTACTGATGATTTGAGTTTGAGAATTTTACCACAACCCGTAAATAACTTATACACTCAAACAACAATACCTGGTATTGGTTGCACAATAAAATTCTAAATATGAAAAAATATATCATTATAATATTACTAGTAAATGTAATAGCTAATACAAATATTTTTGCTGATAACGACTCAATTGTAATACGAAAAAATGATGCTTATGCAATGTGCGACCACCTCGATAGCGTTTTGATGGATTGGTTTTATTATACAGGAAGAGACACTATTAGTTTTTTAAAACCCGAAGACCGCTTTAACTTTAACACAGATATCTCTGATTCAATTTTTGAAATAAGAGTCAATAATTTAATAACTCCAATTGACGTAACTTACAATAAAAATGTGCAGAGATATCTTGACCGTTATATAAAAAATGGACGTTGGATAGCTCCAAAATTTTTAGGATTATCCCATAAATACTTCCCAATGTTCGAGGAGAAATTAGATGCTTACAATATCCCCCTAGAATTAAAATATCTTCCAATTATAGAGTCTGCTCTTAACCCTGTGGCTAAATCTCGTGCGGGAGCAACAGGCTTATGGCAATTTATGTATAAAACTGGTAAAGGAATGGGCTTAGAGATTAACTCGTATGTTGACGAACGTTGCGACCCCGAAAAATCAACAGATGCTGCTTGTAGATATTTAAAAAGCCTCTACCAAACTTATAACAGCTGGACACTTGCACTTGCGGCTTATAACGCTGGCCCTGGAACAATTAATAACGCAATAAGACGATCGGGAGGAAAAACAAATTATTGGGAATTATATCCATATCTACCAAACGAAACTCGTAATTATGTACCTGGTTTTATTGCAATTGTGTATCTTTTTAATTATGCAGATGAACATAATTATAAGCCCGAATATATCCAATTTTATGAGGACGTAGATACCGTAATGGTTAAACATGAATTACATTTTGCTCAACTTGATTCAGTTTTAGGCATCGACATTGGTCAAACACGAGAACTCAATCCACAATACAAACTCGATATTATTCCTGCTAAATTAAAAGAATATCCATTACGTATGCGAAGACAATATATAAGCAAATTTATGGAATTAGAAGACTCTATTTATAATTATATGGACACAATCTTTTTTAGACCCGAAAAATATAATTATACACCTGACGAAAAATATATTGACTATACCCCCATTGCAAAACAACCCGAAGGAACACTTGAGCTCCTTTATACAGTAAAATCTGGTGATGCGGTTGGGCTTATTGCCTCTTGGTATGGGGTCGAGACTGCAAACCTAAGAGCTTGGAATGGAATTTCGGGCAATATGATAAGAGTTGGGCAAAAACTTAAAGTTTATATTCCAGAAGCATTAGCATCAAAATATAAAATTGTGGACTCACAAAGTTTTGACGAAAAACAAAGAACAATAGGAATAAACCCCGATACCAACAAGCCAAAAGAAGAGCCTATCGACCCAAATTATGAATATTATACCGTAAAATCTGGTGATAGTCCTTATGGAATTTCGCTTAAATATGACGGAATATCATCTGATGACATATTAAAACTGAATGGAATTACAGACCCCTCAAGTTTACGAATAGGGCAAAAATTAAAAATCAGAAAAAAAATCTAATCTATTTTCATTATGAAAAACATTGCAGTAGTAGCAGGAGGCTACACATCTGAAAGAGAAATAAGCCTAAATTCTGGAAATCAAATACTCAATAGCTTAGACAAGCATCTCTATAAGGGCTATCTTATTGATGTTCGTAAAGAGGGATTTTATTGCAAGTCAGATAATAAGGACTACAAAGTTGATCTTAATGATTTTTCGTGCATTATAAATAATAAAAAAATAAAATTCGATTTTGCATATATTAGTTTACATGGTTCTCCAGGCGAAGACGGAAAAGTTCAATCTATGCTCGACATTATTAACATCCCCTACTCCGCTTCAGACCCAATCTCATCGGTAATTACTTTTGACAAAGTTGTATGCAAAAAAGTACTTGCAGATACAAATATTATTCAAGCAAAATCTATAATAATAAAAGATGATAACGAGCCTTTTTCAGTTGACGAAATTTGCGAATACCTTGGACTACCTTGCTTTGTTAAACCAAACACTGCAGGATCGAGTTATGGAGTTACAAAAGTTTATAAAAAAGACAAGCTAATTGATGCAGTAAATCTTGCCAAAACAGAGGATACAATAGTCATAATTGAAGAGTTTATTTCTGGTACTGAAGTTTCTTGCGGAGTTTTAAAGACAACTAAAAATTCTTATGTTTTACCAATAACAGAAATTGACACAAAAAACGATTACTTTGATACAGAAGCCAAATATGACCCTAATCTTACCGACGAAATAACGCCAGCACGAATATCTGCCGAAGAAACAAAACTTATTCAAGAAAACTCTTCGTTCATTTATGACTTATTAAACTGTAAAGGAATAGTTCGAATCGACTTTATAATAAAAAACAAAACTCCATATTTTCTTGAAGTCAACTCTATTCCCGGAATGAGTGCCGAAAGTATTGTCCCAAAACAAATACGAACAATAGGTAAAAACCTTACAGAAATTTTGACGGAGATAATTGAAGATAGTTTATAAGCTAAGTTCGACATTATCCGATTTTGAAAAACGACTCAAAATCACAAAGACCCATCCTGATATCTTTTCACAAGGAATTCGATTTCTCTATCATCACCAAATGCGTCATATTCTGTTTTAAGACTATTTCCAAACATAAGGGCAAATGTTTGCCAAAAAACAGCGGTTACCTTTCCTCTAAGCTCATCAACAATTACATACGCAGTATTGCCACTTTCTCGGTTCATTAGTTTTACAAGCATTATCCCTTGCGAAAGTGTGAGTTTTTTTAACTTTGGCTTATAGATACTCATAATTTGCTTTTCTCTAACATTTAGATACTTTTTGCGAGCTTCATCAGTAACAAACATAGATAAAGTATCATCAATATTTTGATAAACCTCAGAAATCTCGATTGCATAAGGGTAAACTCGCATAAAATTTCTAACGAGCTTATCATACCTTTTACGATCTCGCCTAGTTTTTCGCTCTGCCTGTGGATAAACACTTACTTCTGGAAAAAATATAACAGCTTCGGGTGTGTTATCAATAAGACTGTCAATATTGAGAAAAAGATGATAGTATTTTGGCAACTTAAATTTTTGTCCAAAAGCCTCACTCCCAGCAGATATTATAAATAATATTATGATTACCAAATAAAACTTTTTCATTTTTTTATAAACTTTTTACATCTATAATTTTATCTTAAACTTAAAACAAAAATAAGAGTTTAAGGTTTTGTTACAAATATTTTTTAGTTTTGACAAAACAATTTCTGTACCAAAAATAAATTGATGGAGAAGAAGAATTTTATAAACTGGTTAATGTTATTATCGCTTGCTCTACTATGGGGCGGGTCTTATATCTTAATGAAGCAAGGCTTACGTAGTTTTAATTTTTGGCAAGTCTCCTCAATACGAATGCTAAGTGCTTTTGTTTTTCTTTTTCCTTTTGCCATTAAAAACCTAAAAAAACTAAACAAAAAAACAATAATCCCAATACTAATTGTAGCATTTATCGGAAACCTTATTCCCTCGTGGTTATACCCACTAGGGCAAACACAGGTTGACAGCAATCTCGCAGGAATACTTAATTCCTTAGTACCAGTTTTTGTATTAATATTTGGAATTCTATTTTTTAAACGTAAAACTGGTTTTATACAGATAATAGGTGTAATTATTGGTCTGGTTGGTGCAGCAATGTTAATAACAAAAGATAATGTGTTTGTATTTGGACGTATGAACTTTTATGCACTGTATATAATTTTAGCAACCATATTATATTCCTTAAATATTAATCAGGTTAATTATTTCTTAAAATCACTAAAAGGCATAGAAATATCTTCACTTGCATTTTTATTTATTGCTCCAGTTAGTGCAGCAATATTAATTGGAAGTGATTTTACTCAAGCATCTGCAAGCAACACTTTATGGATTGATTTAGCGTATATAGTCGTATTAGGTTTATTTGGCTCGGCTATAGCAGTAAGTATGGTAAATGCACTTATTACGCGTGCTGGATCTATGTTTGCAAGCTCGGTAACATATATTATACCTGTTTTTGCAATATTTTGGGGACTAATAGATGGAGAAACATTAAATCTTATTCAAATTATTGCTACTATTATTATTATGATAAGCGTTTTTCTTGTAAATAAAGCTCATAAATAACTTAATGTTTAGATTAAAAAACATTGTAAAAAACAAACTATTTCTTAGTGCTATTTCTGGCATTCTGCTTTCGCTTACTTGGGCAAATTACCCTACAGGAATTTTGGTTCTTATTGCTTTTGTTCCATTATTTATCGTTCTAGAACAAATTCTTAAAACAAATAATAAAAATGGAGGATTAGTTTTTTTTTCATACTCTTTATTTAGTTTTTTAATCTGGAATGCCTGTTCGACATGGTGGATAATGCATGCATCAATTCCGGGAGCAATTGCTACTATTTGCTTAAACTCATTTTTTATGGCACTTGTGATGTATCTCAGTTTTAGCTGTTTTAAAATCTTAGGGCGTAAAATTGGATATTTAGTTTTTGTAAGTAATTGGGTCGCTTTTGAATATTTATTAATACACAGCCAGCTATCATGGCCTTGGATGATATTAGGAAATTCGTTTTCAAACAGCATAGGTTTAATTCAATGGTACGAATTTACTGGCCATCTTGGTGGCTCGGCATGGATAATGACAGTTAACATATTAATATTTGAAACAATTAGACTAATTGTTAAAAAATCAGAAAAGAAAAAAATCTATTCATACATTATTGGACTTAGCCTATTAGTCTTATTGCCGATATCATATTCGTTAATTCGATTTTATACTTACAAAGAAACAATCAATCCTATTAAAGTTGTAATAATCCAACCAAACATTGATCCTTATAACGAAAAGTTTTCTACTCCTACTCTATCGCAAATACAAAAAATAACACAAATCGCAGAAACGTCATTAGGTAGCCCGCCAGACTATTTTATTGCGCCAGAAACAGCTATTACAACAGGCTTTTACGAAGACAAAGCTCTACAAAATATATCCGTCAAATATATTTTAGATTTTTTGAAAGACTATCCCAATTCAGAATTTATTATTGGAGCAACGACTCGTGTAAAATACGACAATCCAGAAGATTTTACAGAAACTGCAACGATTTCAGAAGACAACAGTTTTGCACATGATCTTTTTAACACAGCAATGCAAATATCGCCAAATGCTGATATACAGTTTTATCATAAAAGCAAATTAGTGCCAGGTATTGAAACTATGCCATTTCCAAAAATCACAAAACTATTTACTAATACCTTTGTTAACCTCGGAGGCATAAATGGGACACATGGCACTCAAGAAAATAGAACAGTATTCGTTAATAAAAACAATGATATTCGCCCAGGAGTTGCTGTATGTTACGAATCGGCTTATGGAGAGTTTATAACAGAATTTGTAAGTGCTGGTGCAAATGTGTTATTTATAATTACCAATGATGGTTGGTGGAAAGATACGCAAGGCTACCGACAACATGCAAGATTTTCTAAATTAAGAGCCATAGAAATTAGACGAAGCATTGCAAGATCTGCAAATACAGGAATTAGTTGCATTATCAATCAAAAAGGTCAGATAGTAAAACAAACAGAATGGTGGGAAAAAGATGCTATTACCGCTGTAATCAATGCAAATACTAACACAACATTTTATGTAAAATATGGAGACTTTATTCCACGAATGGCATTAATGATTTCGATAATATTATTAGCTATTATTATAGTTGGAAAAATAAGGAAACGCATATAAAATTATTCTTCGAATAGGTACTTGTTTTTCGAGAAAATCGGCAAATAAAATAACGAGAAATTAAATCTAAAAATTTACATTCCTAATAGCCTGTCTTCACAGTTTTATTTAAAAAATGGATTATACTTCTTTTCATCTCCTATGGTTGTATCTGGACCATGGCCAGGAAAGACAACAGTTTGGTCTGGTAAAGTAAAAAGTTTTTTAGTGATACTATTTATTAAATGCTCGTAGTTTCCTAAAGGTAAATCTGTGCGTCCAATACTTTCAAGAAACAAAGCATCACCAGTAATAACAAAATTATTTTCAGCATTATATAGAGCTATGCTACCTGGGGTGTGCCCTGGTATATTAATAACTGTTAATTCAGTATCTCCAAATCTTATTATATCCCCCTCGGTAACATACTTATCAGCTTTGGGTGGTTGTTCTATGGCATATCCGAATTGTTTCGCAAGTTGCATAGAGTTATCAATAAAAAACTGATCTGCTTTGTGCATTAAAATCGGAATTCGAAAGTGAGATTCCAAATAATAGTTTCCACATATATGGTCGATGTGTCCATGAGTATTTATAATATATTTGAGAATTAAGTGGTTTTCGATAAGGAAATCATTAATTTGTTTGAACTCCGAATGCGAATTTGCTGCTCCGTCAATTATAACTGCCTCATAAGAAGCATCATACAATATATAACAATTTGTTCTAAAATCATTAAATACAAAGGTCTTTACTTTTGTCATTTCTTTTGTTTTTTATGTTTCCATCTTTTATGTGACCATAACCAATATTCTGGTTGGTTTTTTATATCTTGTTCTAATCGATTAAAATATACGTTTGTAATTTCATTTGGTTTGCATTTTTCTGGATTTTTTATTAAATCCTCAAATTCAAGACTATAATACCCTCGCTTAACTTTGGAAATTTTCAAATATACTACTGGCATTCCTGTTTTTTTTGCATAAGCTTCTGGACCGTGCAAACAAGCCGTTTCGACTCCTAAAAAGTTCACCCATATTGCTCGCTCGATATTGGAAGGACTTTGATCAGCAGCCATAATTACAGCAACTGGAGAGCTCGGCGGAGGATTGAAAATACTCTTTGTTTCTTGTACCGCAACCATTTTCATTCCAAAGCGTTTTCGCCTTTTTAGGCCATAGCACTCAGTATATTTATTAGTTAAAGGTAGATATAAAGCAATGGTTTGATGCCTTATTGCATTATTAGTACCCAAAATACCATATTCCCAGTTCCCATAATGACTTGTTAAGCATAAAATAGATTTATTATCAACAAAATAATTATTGGCAAGCTCTTGGTTCTTAATCACATAACGCTTTTTTAAAGTCTTTTCTCTAATACTCATGCCTTTTATTGACTCTAAACTTATGTCTGATAAATGTTTATAAAACTTTTTGCATATATCTTTTATTTGTTCGTCTGTTTTATTGGGAAAACACATACGTAAATTAGAGATTACTACATTTTTACGATAAGTCAATATATAATAAAAGATAAAATACGTAAAATCAGACAATATATATAAACCCCAAAATGGGATAAGCGAAAAAATTGCAACTAATACTCTGAAACCTATAAACTCTAATAATTTCATTTATCTTTAAAATCTTACTAGGTACAAAAATAAGAGAATTTTTCTGATTTCAAATTTTTAACAGCTTGTTGTTAAAAGTTTATTAACTATTAAATTAATACGATTGAAAATTGATTTAAATTTGAATAAAAAATATTTTAAATGAAAAAGCTTGCATTAGCTCTGTTTGTAATACTTTTATTTACGGCTTGCACCAAAAGATCTTATATAAGTACTGAAGTTATTTATTCGCTTGATGATAAACCTGTGGATATTATAAGTGCTGAAGCAATTGAATCTGATAAGGATATTACGAATATTGATGAACAAGAGCTAATTAATTTAGTAATTGATTATGCCAAATCTTTGGTAGGTACAGCCTATAAATGGGGCGGGACAACTCCTGCAGGATTTGATTGTAGCGGATTTGTGCAGCATGTTTATAAAAAATTTGGTGTAAATTTACCAAGAATGCCTGTTGATATGGCCGCAATTAGCACTAAAATCAATCGACAAAATATTCGTAAGGGAGATATTGTTTATTTTAAAGGTAGTAATATCAATTCGGCAGAAATAGGACATGTTGCTCTTATTATTACTGATTATAAAGATGATTTTAAAATGATACACGCAACAACAAGTAAAGGGGTCATTATAAATTCATTTAGCGAGTATGACTATTGGAAATTAAGATATTTGTTTGCGACAAGGCTTAATATAAAAGAGATAATAAATTAATATTTATATAAATATGTATCTTTATGGCATATTACAATAAAACTAATAATGTTAAAAAAACAGTTCAAATATTATCTTTTTTGTTCTTTGTTTTTTATGCAAATACTGGAGTTTCGCAGCAAGATACAGCTTTTGTGTCTCAGTTTGCTGACACAACTTCTGACACAATAGTGCTACCTATTACAACTGACACTATTGATATACAAGCTTATAATGACTCTGTTTTACGAAAAAAACAGATTGATTCTGTTCGCAATATCAAATATGCTTTATTAGACTCTGTTGCCGAAATTCGTACTCGTTTAATTGACTCTATTATCGATTACGGAAAAAAGTTTATAGGATTAAAATACAAATATGGTGGTATTACTCCTGCTGGTTTTGATTGTAGCGGTTTTATTTTCCATATTCACAGGCATTTTAATTTACCTTTGCCCCGTGTCCCTAATGCAACTAGCTTAATGGGAGAAGTTGTCCATATCGACAGTTTGGAGCCTGGAGACCTTGTTTATATTAAGACACGTGCTGCTTACGATAATACTATCGGACATGTTATGATGGTTACTGAAAAAACAGAAGATTCTTTCTATATAATTCATTCGGCTAGCCATGCAGGATTGATTATTGAGAGATTTCATGATGCTCCTTATTATGTTTCAAGATATTTATTCGCAAATCGCTTGCCTGATAAATTTTATACTCGCGAATGGAATGATAGTTTAATGAAACTGTATCGATATCAAAATGCAAATATTTATAATGAATATATCAAACCAAGCATTCCGGCGGAGCAACCAGAAGGCACAGTTAAGCTACAATATACTGTAAAGTCGGGAGATGCTATTAGTCTTATAGCATCCTGGTATGGAGTAAAAACAGCCGAAATAATGGCTTGGAACGGAATTGGCTCCTATAATTTAAATATTAATCAAAATTTAATAATTTATGTCAAAGAACCCCTTTATACTACTTATAGCAATGTAAATAATCTAACATTCGATGAAAAACAAAGACTTGCAGGTGTGGATACTTCAATTACAACAAGCAAAGAAGAAAAACTCGACTCCGATTGGGAGTATTATACAGTAAAAGCAGGTGATAATCCTTATGCTATTGCATTAAAATATCCTGAAATCAGTTCTGACGATATTATGAAAAAATACTGCAGCATGGGCGGTGTTTCTGGCAACACTAGGTATTATCAGCTTGTCATTAGCCTATTGCGGCACACGCCAGGCTTGGTCGCTATTTACTAACCTTATTGGTTATTTGTTGATTTTGGGTTTCTTTATCATCGAGTTTTTTATGCGCTATCGCTGTCTGCCGCACTTGCCACAACGTAGCTTTTTCAACTTTTTACAGACCATGGCCAGACTTAAATTGACGAGTTGGCGCAAATGACTGGTTCCGGCCTAATTGAATTGATGCGCCGTGATGAGCAGGCTGTGATCGCATGGCAGCGGGGGAGACCTGTTCGTTGGATTGATTTTATCTCCCAGGCGCAAGCATTGGCCGACAACTTGCCGGAAGCCAGTCATGCGGTGAATCTATGTGAGGATCGCTATCTTTTTTTACTGGCCT
>JAQUBO010000234.1 GCA_028686735.1 Bacteroidales bacterium | reverse complement strand
GGATGGCAATCTTAAAGGTGGAACAAAAGCCTCATCAGGCGTATATTACTATGTCATAAAAGCAGTAGGTATGGACGACCAAGAGCACGACTTACAAGGAGCTTTACACTTAATGAGAGATTAAAAATACTGTTTTTATTAATAAAAATGACTATTATTAAATAATAGTCATTTTTTTTGTATGTTTATACAACGATATAAACTAAAAAATTGTCTTAAAATCAAACATTAATGACTGATAATGTTCAATTAATAAAACGATGTCAAAAGAAATCAAAAAAAGCTTTTGATGAACTGTTTAGAACATACTCATCGTTAATATATGGAATTTGTTTAAGATATACAAAAGATCAACATGAGGCACAAGACTTATTACAAGAGTGCTTTATCAGAATTTTAAACAAAATTGATACGTATAATTTTAAAGGTTCTTTTGACGGATGGATAAAAAGGTTAACTGTTAATCACGCAATAAACTACCTAAAAACTAAACGACACTTTATGCCCGAAGACATTTCGTGTTATGAAATAGAAAACCTGCAAATAAATACTGATATTATTTCAGATATGAACGCACATGATATTGTAAATATGATTAACAAATTACCCTTAGGTTATAAAACAATTTTTAACCTACATGTTATTGAAGGCTATAAACACACAGAAATTGCAGAAATGCTCGAAATTAGCGATATAACCTCAAGAACACAATTCAAAAAAGCAAGAGAAGCTTTAATAAAAATGATTATAAATAGTAATAAATGAAAAGCTTTAATAAAATAATAAAAGATAAACTGGTAAATTATCAGGAAACGCCCCCGCAAGCTGTTCTCGATAATATAAGAAACCAATATCCCAAAAGATCTTTTGTTGAAAATATCAATTACAATAAATATTACATTATTGCAGGATTTGCTACAGTTATTATTGCTGGAGCATTACTCCTTACTAATCTTACAACCCCAAACAAAAACACTAAAATATCTACAAAAGAAAATAAAAAAATCGAAAATAACACAAGCAATCAAATTCCAAATCCTAAAATTGACAATAAAACCGACAATAAATCCATTACTAAAAATAATATAACCAATAATCCGTCTGAAATCGAACAACCAAACAAAACTTTACAAATCGAATATACCAATTATTTTTCATGCAACGACACCCTAATTTGCGGAACTTCACTTGAGTTTACAAATATTTTAGAGTTTGAAAACTTAATAATCCCAGAAGAATTAGAAACATCGAGAAAAGATGCAAAAACCATAATCAGTACTGATAAATCCGGAAAGCACACAATATATTATCGCAAAGAGAATAACAATAAACTAATAAAGGATAGCCTGATTATCACATTTAATACTATCAAGGAGCCAACAGTAAAAATAAAAAATCATAACTTATGCTATGGACAAGAACTTTTGGTCAACATTTATCAAAATAATAACACAACATTATTTGGCAATAATAAAGCTATAAAATTAAACGAAAACTTATACCAAATAAATGAGTTACAAACTGGCAACAACATAATAGAAATTATATTTATAGACGAAAACGACTGCTCTTACACATACACAGACGAAATTTATGTAAACAGTAAACCAGATTATAATATAAACATCACACCAACATTTTGTTCACAAACAAATGGGAGTATCAATATTATTCCAAATAATTTTAAACTACATTCAACAGAATTAAACAACACACTAAACTCGAAAACTGGCATTTTTAATAACCTTTCAGCTGGAATATACTTTATAAAAACCGAATACGCACCATCTTGCTATGTACACGACACCCTACTAATTAGAGACAGTTTAAATATAAGTCCTTACTTTAGAATTGAGAAAGACCTAATTGACAATAATAAATACACAGTACGTAACTACACTAAAATTAATAATGACGGTTATGAGCAAAATTCTGATATAGAATTTATTTGGAAAATAAATGGTGAGGATATTGGGAACAATGATAATCCCGAATTTACCATAAATGGGCAAGGAGAATATGTGATTGAACTCATTGCCAGTATTAATAACAACTGTATTGCTCAATATTCTGAAACTATTTATGTCTCAGAAACTAATTTCCGTATTCCCAATATATTTACACCTAATGGTGATGGTATCGGCGACTATTTTAAGATAATATCAGAAAAGGAATTAAGAAAATACCAAATACAAATTGTAAATAAACTTGGAGAATTGATTTTTGAGAGTACAGATTTTACTGATTATTGGGATGGCAAAACCAATGGTAATGATGATGCTAGCGAAGGATTATATTACTATATTATAAAAGGAGAGGATATGTTTGGGAAAAGAGTTGAGCAAAAAGGTTCACTACAATTAGTAAGGAATTAATTTGCTTAGCACTGTGTCAGAAACTGGGGCTGTCTTATTTGACAGCTCCTTTTTTTAACCTTATCTCATATCAATAACTTCGGCATCAGGAAACAGAGCTTTACTATATTTTATCTCTACATCAGGGATAGCAGGATTTTCGAGAAATTTAAAAATCTCAATCAAATAACTAACTCCGTCTTTCCCAATATATCTTACTGAGTATATTTGCTTTTTAGTCTTATCAATTTTAACGGTAATCTTAGAGTATTTTTTATTTTCAATTGTTTTTGGTATTAAATCAATCTCAACCAAAGCTCTATTTTTTTCAAATTTATCGGCAATATATCGCACTTTAAAATTTGTTTTATAATCTTTAAGTAAACTTTGTGGATCCATCATTACCTCTTCATTCTCAGCGTTATCTGTAATATTAACCTCTTCGGCATCTTTTAAATAAGTCCAATTTGTTTTCCCATTTGAAAAAACTATTTGCCCCATAATATCAAGTTTATAAACCCCTGACTTATATGCAGCACTACCCTTATATTCATCTCTTTTAGCATGCTGAAGATTTTCTATATACATATTAAATTCTATTTTCAAACTTGCATATCTGTCTGTTTTTGCGGACACCTCATCTAGTAAAGCCGTTGCCGCTGCATCATTTTGACAAAACCCTACAAATACTATAAACACAAAGCTAAATAATGTTATAATTCTTTTCATTTTTCTATCTCTTATTTATTTCTACTTATTTTCATTTAAGCTATTCAAATACTGTTCCAAAGAATATTCGTCAGGATATAAAACCTGTCTAGCTTTACTACCTTCATAAGGTCCCACAATTCCTGAAGCTTCTAATTGGTCAATAATCCTACCTGCTCTATTATATCCGATACTCATTTTTCGCTGCACCAAAGATGTTGAGCCTTGCTGATGTCTCACAATAAGTCTTGCAGCCTCTTCGAATAGCTCGTCTTTTTCATTCGGATTTAGCAGTCCTCCTCCCCCTCCTGTTTCTGCTACTTCTGGTTCTGGTAAAATATAAGCTTGAGGATATCCTTGTTGAGCTGCAATATGGTCCACTAATAATTCAATTTCAGGGGTATCAATAAAAGCACACTGCACTCTACTTATTTTACCTACTTCGGAAATTAACATATCTCCCCTTCCAATTAACTGATTTGCACCACCAGTATCAAGAATAGTTTTCGAGTCGTGTCCATTTGTTACCTTAAAAGCTATCCGAGTTGGGAAGTTCGCCTTAATAACACCAGTAATAACATCTGTCGAAGGTCGTTGTGTAGCAACAATTAAATGTATTCCAATAGCACGAGCTTTTGCAGCAAGACGGCTTATGGGAACCTCTACCTGCTTACCTTCTTGAACAATAATATCTGCAAACTCATCTATCACAACAACAATATATGGCATATATTTATGCCCCTTCAAAGGATTTAATTTACGTGATACAAATTTTTTGTTATATTCTACAATATTACGAACTCTAGCTTTTGTCAAAAGTGTATAACGCTCATCCATTTCAACGCACAAGGAATTCATAATTGGAACTACTTTTGAAACATCTGTAACAATACACGACTCTTCATCAGGGAGTTTTGCGAGATAGTGTTTGTCTATTTGATTATAGATTGATAGTTCAACCATTTTGGGATCTACTAACACAAACTTTAAGTGAGCTGGATGCTTTTTATAAATCAAAGAAGCAATAATTGCATTTATTCCTACAGATTTTCCTTGTCCTGTTGCACCAGCAACCAATAAGTGGGGAGTTTTTGCCAGATTAAAAACATAAGTTTCATTGGATATTGTTTTGCCCATTGCTACAGGCAGTTCATAAGGGGACTCCTGAAATTTTGCAGATTTTAAAACAGAACGCATTGACACAGTTTCGGGCTTTGAGTTAGGAACTTCAATCCCAATAGTTCCCTTACCAGGAATTGGGGCAATTATTCGTATTCCAAGAGCCGAAAGACTTAGAGCAATATCATCCTCAAGATTTCTAATTTTAGAAATTCTTACTCCAGGAGCTGGTACAATTTCATATAAAGTTACAGTAGGGCCAATTGTTGCCGTAATCCTTGCGATATCAATTTTATAATCACGTAAAGTCCTAACAATCTTATCTTTATTAGAATTTAGCTCATCACGAGTAACATCACCTCTTCTACTTGGGTAATCTTTCAATATTTCGATACTAGGAAACTTATAGAATTCAAGATCTTTTGTTGGATCAAATTCCTGCATCATATCCGAATCTATCTCTTCTTCTGATAATTCCTCTTCTGCAAGAGTATCGTTTACATCTAAGGCCAAGTCATCGTCCTGCTTTATACTATCTTCTTTATTATTTACCTCAGTATCAAGTTTTATGGGTTGGTCTGTATCATCACCACTCGGCTCATGCTCCTCAGACTCATTAAAAACTATTAATTCGCTTTCTTCCTTCTGGGTTTCATCTCCTTGTATCTGCATCTCCTCCTCTTTTTCAGATGCAACTAACTTATCAAAACCGTCATTAGAGACCTCTTCCAGACTCTCTTTCTTCACATTTCGTAAACTATATAGTTTTGATTTTATCCAGAACAAAGAATTTTTAAAACTATATAATATTATTACAAAAAGACTAAGTAAAA
>JAQUBO010000233.1 GCA_028686735.1 Bacteroidales bacterium | reverse complement strand
TACGTAAAAGTAATGATACATACAGTTTTGGGAGTTCAAAAGAAACATTAATGCTGTTTTTTAGTTGGCGAAGAAAAATTAGATATTAACCCCAATCTTTTAATTGGAGAAACAAGTATTAACCCCGTCCTTCAGGGCGGGGGTCAAGAACACAAACTAGTTGCCGGAGAAACAAACATTTAACCTGTCCTTCAGGTCGGGGTGAAGAACACAAACTAGTTGGTAGAAAAACAAACATTAACCCCGTCCTTCAGGGCGGGGATCAAGAACACAAGCGGGCAAAGGGCTTTAGCCCTGACAGTAATAAAATTTCTAGGTTTTAGAATTCATGGCTAAAGACTATTTTGGTGTGGGCATAATGCTCTCATCTTGAAAACTATAATAGGTTTTATCTGCAATAATAACATGATCTAAAACTGAAATGTCAAAATAATTAGCAGCGTTAACTAGCTTTTCTGTTATTAGTATATCTTGTTTGCTTGGATTACGATTACCTGAGGGGTGATTGTGTGCTATAATAATTCCTTGAGCAAGACGTTCTAAAGCATTTTTCATAATCATTTTAATGTCCATAACGGTTCCTACTGTGCCACCTTGACTAAGTTTGATGCTATCAATTATTGTGTTTGCACGAGTTAAAAAAAGAATATGTATCTCTTCATGAGGTAAATCGCCTATTTGTGGTTGAAAATAATTATAAGCATCAAAACTACTAGTTATTTTTTGTTGGATTACTATTTCTTGCATTTTTCGTCGTTTGCCAAGTTCTAAAGCTGCAACAATACTTATTGCTTTAGCCTCGCCAACTCCTCTAAATTGCATTAAATCTTTATAACTCCGTTTCCCTAAGGTATTTAGGTTGTTCTTGTTTTCTTGAAGAATATCTCTGGCTAATTCAACTGCTGATTGTTTTACGTTTCCTGATCCCAGTAAAATGGCTACTAATTCTGAATCGCTTAAGGCTTCTGTCCCTTTTTGCATTAATTTTTCACGAGGTCGATCCGACTCTGCCCAGTATTTTATCGATTTACTATTTTCCATTTAATATGATTATTTTATGTAAAAATAATAAATAGATTATTATTAAGTGCTTATAAACAAAAAAAACTGTCTCTAAAAAGAAACAGTTTTTAAATATTTTATTAAAAATAATAGTTTATGCTAAATTATTAACATGTTTGGTAAGTGCAGATTTTAAGTTTGCAGCCTTATTGGCGTGGATAATATTTTTCTTACTTAATTTATCAAGCATCCCAATAACCTTAGGAAGCATCTCTTCTGCTTCTGCTTTTACTGTTAATCCTCTTAATTTATTAACAGCATTACGTGTTGTACGAGCATAATACTTATTATGTACTCTTCTAGTTTCTGTTTGTCTAATTCTTTTCTTTGCTGACTGATGATGTGCCATAGTATTTTATTATTTCTATAATTTGTTCTTAATAATTCGTTCTTAAATTCGGACTGCAAATATACTATATTTTTTTTATTCAACAAGTTTTATAAAAAAATATTTTAAAATTTATTAAATCATCTCTATTTAATTTACAATATGCCTCTATCAGTGCATTTTGACAATGCTCTTGCAGACATTAAATAAAAATCCAATTTGAGCCATCCAACAAGATCGAAATGAAAAGATTGGCCTTTATTGGTAAGTATTGAGGGTGGTTTTAATAATACTAAGGATGGGTAATTTTAATTGGCAACACATAATTTACTGCTACTGGTTTGCCATTTTGTTTGGCAGGAATCCAGTCAGGCATGTTTTTTACTACGCGAATTGCTTCATTATCTAAAGCAGGATAAATTCCTTTTACAACTTGTACATTAGATACTTTTCCAAGTTCGGTTATAGTAAATTTAACATATATTTTACCACTAAGATTAAGCTCTTTTACACCTTCTGGGTATTCAAAGTTATTCGCAATATATGTCATTAACGCAGAATCTCCATTATGAAACTCCGGTTTTTGTTCTACACTTGCAAAAGCAATAGGCTCATCAGCACTATCTGATTCTGCCTCCATATTAAGTACCACAATTATTGGCTCTATTATCTCATCTGATTCCTTTCTCAATTGTAAAACATCATTTTTTTCCTCATTATTTATTTTGTTAGTTGTGCTTAGTTCTTTATTTTTTTGTAATGTTCTATTACCTTTGTTAAATTCTCGTTCGTCTTTACGATTAGCTCTTGCTAAATCGGCACTAACAGAGCTAGTTGAAGTAAGGTCATCCAATCCGTTACCTTGAATAGCACCTGCTTTTGTGCATTTATCATCCTCGAGAATAAGCATTTCTGATTTTACAGAAGCCGTTCCTGTTGGATCTGCACCTGTTGGATCTGCAGAAGAATATACTGCATTTGTTTCTACATCTGTAATTCCATCAACTGCAACACTTTTTTCTACTTGTGCTTCTTTTGTGGTTTGTATATCTTTTGTATTTTCTTCCTCCTCAAAAAACTCTTCTACTGTTTCTGTTTTCTCATACTCTGCATATTTATTATCATCATTGCCAGATATTTTCTCTTGGGCATTGGCATCGGCAACTTGCTTAGTATTTTCTTTCGTTATAAAAATCTCATCGTCTTGTTCTTTAAAATTTTCAGTTTCAAGTTGGCTAAACTCCTTTATCTCATCAACAGACATATTGGTGATTATATTATTAATAATTAGAAAAGACCCACTAATAAATAACAGTAAGAACACTGCGGCTACTGCTCTAAAAACAGTAGTATTCATTCCGAATATTCTTCTCTTTTTCCTAATTTTTAAATCGATGTCTGCATTTAAACTTGCAGCGATATTAATAATATCCTTAGGGTTTTCCATTAATAAAAACCCGTCCACAATATCAGAACATATTTCACATTCCTTAATATGATGTTCAACAACTAGATTTTCGGCATTTGAGAGTTCGTTATTTACGTATTTCAATAAAAACTCTTGCGAAAAGCAATTAGAAAAATCCTTTATGTTAGTTTTATTATTCATTTTTTTTACTCATCAATATTTTAAGATTACGTTTGCCATTTTGCAAAAAAGATTTTACTTCTTTCATTGTGTACCCCGTGATTTCGGCGACTTCAACATAAGACTTTTCTTGCAAATAGAACAATACTATACAGTTTTTTTGTTCATCTTTTAATTGATCTATACATTTTTCAAGTTCTTGATAATTTTTTTCGTTACTAATATAATCAGGATACAATACCTTATCCTGTTCCATAAAATCGTTTTGATATTTTTTGTAATTATCGATAAACTGTGTCTCGTACTTTTTTGATCTAAAACTTAGCAAAACATGATTACGAGCAACAGTAAATAACCACGATTTAAAGTTTTTTACTTCATGGATTAAAAGTTTATCTATCAGATCTTCAAAAATTTCCAGAACTGCTTCACGGGCTTTTTCAGAATCTTTGTGGTATTTAAGACAAATCGCATAAGTTAGACCAGTATATCGCTTATATAATTCTCCAATGCACTCTTTGTCCTTGTGCTTTTTGTAATAAGCAATAAGCTCATTGTCAGGCATTTTAGAGTAAGCATTAAGTTTGCGAGACATAAATCTAGTGTATGTTAATAGTTGTCAAAAATAACAAAAAGATAATAAAGATAAGAAATAATATAAATTGTATTATAAAAAATTAATTATGCAACTGCGAAAGAGTAAGCTCAGAAAACAAACAGGTTAATCCTTAAATCCCAACCTTAACTTTGTAAACTATAATGCAACCATCTAATTTTTTTTTGTTATCTTGTAAAAGTATGATAGACGATAGTAAAATAATTGCTGGCTGCAAAAAGAATAAGCATAAGTTTCAGATGGCTCTATTCGAGAAGTATGCACCAATGCTAAGGGCAGTTTGTCTAAGATACGCCACAAATACTGCCGATGCCGATGATTTACTGCAAGAGGGGTTTATTAAAATATTAGAGAACATCTCAAAATATATTGAGAAAGGTTCTTTTACAGCTTGGATGAAAAGAATTATGGTAAATAATGCAATTAATTATTATAGAAAACAATCAAAATACAGATTTGATGAGATAAATGATAATATACATTTTTTAGACGATGGAGAGCAATCAGATAATAAAATCGAAACAAAAATACTGAACGCAAATATTAAACCCGAACAAATAATTGATATATTTAGAGAATTGCCAAATGGGTATAGGATGGTTTTAAACCTGTATGTAATTGACGGTTATTCGCATAATGAAATAGCAGAGCAACTCGGCATTAGTGTGAGCACATCTAAATCGCAATTGTCGAGAGCCAGAAAAACACTAATTAAAAAAACTGAAATAATAATTAATCATAAACAAGCACAAAAAACTGATAATAATAGGTAATAAAGAAATGATGTCAAATAATAAATTAGATATAAAACTAAATAAAAGTTTTGAAAATTATGAAGCTCAAGTTTCGCAAGAAGTAAAGCTTAAACTTTCTAAAAAAATTGCTCGTTTTAATTTTTTAAAATTTAATTTGACATCTTTTAACATCTTTTATTTAACACTTGTAATTATTGGCATTATTTTAATTTTAAGTGTAAGTTTTGTAACAAAAAGCAAGTCCAATAAAGAGAATCAGATTAAAGAGGATATAAACTTATTAATAAAAGAAGAAAAAATTAAATCTCTGGACACATTAAAAATAAATAATAATTCAAAGTCTATAATTGCCGATACAATTAAAAATAAACGAAAGCTAAAAAATAATGCAGATACCCTTCAAACATTCTCTAAACAGCCTATTAAAAGTGCAAATAAAACTCAAGTAATCGTTGAGCCAGACTCTCAAATAATAAATTTAGATACTATAAATAAAAACCCTCCTGTAATTATTGATGAAAATCGACCTGTAAGCAGTAATCTGGATACAGTGGAACCAGTGTTGATGCCTGAATATGGTTGACCGCTTTTTATTCTTTTTCAACCACTTTTGCAGAGAATACATTTAGATTCTGAGCAGCTTTCTTGCCCTGTATTTTTGAGGGCTCGATGCCCTCAAAAATCA
>JAQUBO010000232.1 GCA_028686735.1 Bacteroidales bacterium | reverse complement strand
GGGAGGAAATATTACCGATGATGGAAACGCATCTGTAACTGAACGCGGAATCTGTTGGAGTACAAGCCAGAATCCTACTATCTCGGATAGTCATACTACAAATGGCACAGGAGAAGGTAGTTTTGTTAGTAATATTACAGGCTTGAGTCATTCAACCACTTATTTTGTAAGGGCATATGCTATAAATAGTATTGGTATCGGTTATGTAAATGCCGTATCTTTTACTACTTTAAGTTTAGGTATTGGCGACAGTTTTCAGGGAGGGGTTATTGCTTATGTACTTCAAGATGGTGATATAGGTTATGTCTCCGGTGAATTTCATGGAATAATCGCAGCAACAGCTGATTTAGGGATTTATATTGAGTGGGGTTGTGAAGAAGTTCTTTTATCCGGGGTGTTCGGATCCGAAATTGGTGCGGGTACTCAAAATACAAGTAATATTTTAAATGGGTGTTCTGAGTCAGGAATTGCAGCTTTGCTTTGTGCAAATTATTCAAATGAAGGTTATGATGATTGGTTTTTACCAAGTCCTGACGAACTCGCTAAACTTTATTTAAATAGAATCGAAATAAGTGGATTTTCACCAAATTTCTATTGGAGTTCCAGACAGACTAATTCTTGGAGTGCTTATTTAACCAATTTCGATAATGGAGAAGTATATGCCGATCTTAAATCTCAACCCTACAGAGTCCGGTCAATAAGAATATTTTAACGATTATTCTTATTAATAATTTTATTGGATAATTAGAGATGTCCCATTTTTTCAAAAATCAAGAACAAACATATTTGTTAAGGATAGACAATATAATAATACACGTTGGCTATAATAAATAGTAATATAAGCACTGCATAGCACCCAGCGACGACTCCCCGTTAAACTACACCCCCATTTGTTATTTGTGTTTTTAAAATTTCTATGGGTTTTGCAAGGAGATTAAATACTTGCTTGCACAATACATTCATAAATATGTTCAATATTTTACTACAAATTGCTTTTTATTCAATTTACAATTAGTATTTTTACACAAATATATAAATGAGGATTATCGGTAAATATATATTTGGGTATGGCAATTTTTTTATTTTGTGGCGGAATGAAGACAATATTGTATAATTTTACCATACATATATTTCCGCCACGCACAACGCTAAAAAAACAATGAAAGATATGAAGAAAGTTACACTAGCGATTTTGACAGGATTATTGCTTGCAACAATTCGGCTCCAAAGAATAATTCCGAAAGCCGTGACTCAATCAGCATAGAACAATCCGAATTGATAGAGCAAAAACTGGATACGCATTATTTAATAACAACAGGGGATTCAGTTGAAATACCTTCTTTTGAGATAGAGTTAAAATTAAGTAAAAAAGCAGAAACTAAATTAAAAAATGACAATGAATCAGTAATTGTGATGGCATTTTTCACAGGTGAGCCGATTGAGAACATTCCTGATAAATACAAGCATAAAGTAGAGATGGGCGAACTCTGGCTTCTTTCGTATCCAATTGAGTTGACTGATAAACGAATTGCTAAGTTTGAAAATCTTAAGTTTCACAAAGACTTATACGATTTATTAAAAAACAAAGATATACGACTATTAATCAATGTTTATAGCGGACGAAAATCAACAGATGTAAATATACTGGATTGCGAAATTCTACAAGATAATATGAGTAATATAAACGGTAAACAATTTACAATAAATGGAAAATTGATTAGCAATAATTAACAAAGCATTGCACATAATTAATAACCGTCCTTGCCAACCTGAACTCGTAATACATCCCTTATTATTAAATTTATCCTGAAATGATTGTTGTACATACGGTTTGGGATTGCAAACAGAGTAACTCACGAAAAATCAGATAAAACGTGACTATTTTTTAATAACAATATCTTTAAGCAATCCAAATCCCTCAGCCTTAAGACTCGCTTGAACTAAATTTTGACAAAACTATATATTTGCAATGCGTTAAAACACACACAGAAAGTTAAGTTAAAAATTGAGAACACCACTCTCCTACCCGAAATCCGCATAGACACAGTTATTCACGTAAACAAACTAAGAGACACTGTAACAATCACAAAAGAAAAACTAACTGTTAGAATACACCAGGTACTGGACACTGTTTATATTGAAGCTGAAAGGGAAGCGGATACTGTTATTATTGAGAAGGAAATTCCAGTTGACAGGATTGTATATCAAACAAAAGACAAGAATAAAATTCAAAGTTTTGATGATTTGTTGGATAGGAAGTGGTTTTGGGTTGTGGTTGGCGGAGTACTATTATGTCTAATACTATGGTTATTTAAATAAAAAAATATAACATATATCAATTATGAATCTCTACAGAAATGTAGGGCTTTTTTTATTACACATTTCCAAATCTCTCCTTAACTTCCTTCACATTTTTTCCTTAGTCAGCTGATCCATATTTGCCGGAGGATTATAACCCATTTTCCTGGCATATAAAAGGTTGTTAGTACACCTTTGTGAACAAGCGTAAGAACTTGATTTAAAGCTTTCGTAAGGAGATCCGCACATCCAGCAGATTTTTAAGTACTTCGTTCTGCGGATCGGTTTGGTTACGGTTCCGCCAAGTGTGTTATTATATTTCCTGGTTTCGTCTGTAACTTTAACGGCAATAATATTTTGCCGACACATTTCTTTTGTTGTAATGATTTCTTGTTTTTTCATAGCTTTTTAATGTAAAGATAGCGTCAATCAGAATTTCAATTTCCGTTAAAAGCTATTATATGTTTTAAACCTTCTCTAATTTCCAGTATTTTTTCATTATGACTTCATTATGACCTCAGGATGACCTCAGGATGAGTGCATTATGATATTATTATGACATTATTATGAGTGTATTATGACCTCATTATGACTCTACTATGAACAAATCATAAAAGAATCCTGATGTAGCAAGGTCTCTCTTATAATCAAAAAAACAAATTGTGCACCAATTTAAAACATATTGTGCACAATTCAACCGCCACGCAGTTAGAAGGAGTTTATTCCTTTAACTGTAAATACACCCGCATTATTTAAATATACAAGTTTAAGTTCGCCATCAGAATTCCTCATTATTTGTGTCTCATAGTTTGCACAAGCAAAAGATGATGAATACATACTCTCGTACGCAACATTGCACGTAAAAGTATTGTTCATACAACCTTTCGGAAGTTTTACTGCAGTTAAACCTCGCATGATTTTATTGTTATTAAAACCTGTTGTAATAACGTTGTTATGGATGTTTGAACCAAAATCATTTTCAGCAACACCTTCTTGAAAAAGATTATAACTAATGTTGTTAACAAGATTATTATTGTTAAAATTAATTGAGAAAATACACCACCTAACCAACGACCCTATATTACAATTAGCAATAACAGGTGCAAATCTAAGCCCGATTGAATTACTACCAATTGTAATATTATTGCGATTGTTATTATGATTTAAATAACCAGCAAATACAATATTGGGAAGACTGCTTTGATAAGTGATGTTATTACGCAAATCAACCATACCAATATGAACATTATAGACATCCTGATAAAAGATATCAAATGTAGTTGTATCAACAAAATCAAGATTATCAATTATTACACCGTTAATTCCTCCTATTAAATTAAATTCCAGTTCAGAGGCCGTACACGACCAATACTTATATGTATTTATATCATATAATAACAGCCATTGAGTAGTATTAGTAGAAGGCTCCGCCATGCCAGCATTGGCAAATTTACACAAGTACAAATTACCATCAAATACTGATTGCACTACATTACCAACTTGATAAGAAACAGTTGAAGACCATGCTTTACCCTTAATAGCCCATGTTCTATACTCGATATGTCTAAAATCGTACCACGCAGAAACGTTTTGTTTAAGATCATGTCGATAATAAATTACTCCTTTCCATACATTTGTATCTGCACCTGTAGGGTAGCCTAAATCATCTGCACCACTATCAATAAGAGAGAGACCTTCAAAATCGTATAATATCTTATCTTGAGGATATTCTGGTGAAAAGACAGCTCTGGCAAAAGTATTGTTAGAAGTTGCAAATAATATTAAAGGCTCGACAGGACCATATTTACCGAGCTCAATTATTTCTGATGTACAAGGGTCATAAAGATTATACCCCTGACGAAAGTTTAACTGTTTATAAAACTTACCAGAAACTAAGCTATTAGTCGCTATTAACCAACCTAACTCTTCATAGCTCTTTTCTATTATCTGACTCTCAGTTTGAAGCGCCTCAATTTGACCTGCAATTACATCAAGCACAAGCTCAATAGCGGCAACTGATGTTTGACTGGCCATACCTTCCAAAGCATTGCTTAAACCATTAATAAAACTGATTGGAGCTTGGTCCTCGCTTCTATGATAGAAAGCATCAATTAATGCTCCAAACTGTGATTGTGTCGGAAAATCTCCCTCCTCAAAGTATCCTTTGAGTGAGTTCCTTGTTTGATAATAAGACGGTGATACATCTGGTAATGCCATAATTTTAATATTTTAAGGTTTTTAAAGTTTCATAATATAAGCTAATGCGTAATATGGAGGCCTGAGATCAAATGATTGGTTGCCTCCAGTGGGCTTGGTTTCTCTTATTACGCCATCTCCCTGATATTGTTCTTGCTGTGCAAGATATGCCCCAGAACTAGTGTTGCCCCGATTACGAGATGCATCAATAGTGTGTTTGTGTGCCGGTAAATTTTCAATGCCGAGTGTTTTATGGGTATTGCCACCAGCGGCCCCGACTGAATATTGCTGCCCTGCACCAACCACAAATCTATTTTGCAAGTTCGGAGTTCCATTCGCTCCATTACATAATGCCCAACCCGATGGAATGTTTTGAATTGAACCACTCCACATTGAAATTATGCCAGTAGGCATAATTAAATTTTGCAAAGCTTCAACCTCTTCATGAGTGGCTTTTTCGTCATCAAGCTGCTTGTTAGTTTTGATGCGAATAAAATCTGCCCAGGTATATGTGTTAACATTACCTGCATTGCTACCAAACTCAACCCAGCGGCGAA